>NZ_JAUBQM010000079.1:0-31605 GCF_036701245.1 Microcoleus sp. Pol14D4 | reverse complement strand
TAAAGGTTTCATCCTATTTTACCTTTTTTGGTCTACCCCCTTGACAATTTGCACTTTTTCTTAACTTGTCACAAATGCCTCCTCGCAAGCGCGGAATTTTATGATCTCGATCTAATCTGACAAGAGGCGGTTGTCTGCCACACACTGCACAGCGATCTTGATATTTAATCAAAATTTTCTGCCAAAAAGCCTCACTGAGTTTGATTCTCTGTTCACGTTTTGGACTAATTTCTATGCTGAGTAGCTGATATCTTGTTTTGCTGCCACTACCAAATCTAACTATTCCCAAAAATCCTTCTTCCCCTTGCAGCTCTCGTATGCGTCTAGGAGTATCGGCGTAATTTTCTCCTCTAAAATTGTTAATAACTTGACGTAAATGCAATAGGGAAACTACTGGCCCTGGAATGCTGTGACCGGGAGGCCAAAGCGTCTCTAAAATTAATCTGTAATAATTTATATTGGCTGGCTTGGTGCTTGCAAAGCCAGCGCAAGCCTCTCTGAGCCACTGTTCACGGTTCGCCCCCATCTCACTCATGGGAGTTTGCCTCATCTCCGCGCAAAAGCCACTCTGGAGATACTTGCAGCAGACGCGCGATCGCATCTAGCTCAAAATCTTTAACACCACGCTTCTGACGCTCTATCTCTGAAATGTCAGATTGATCCAGCTTAATGTGAAAGTCTACATCAATTGCTGCGGCTAGATCGCTCTGCCCTCATCCGATTTTTTCACGAGCCTGCTTGATTCGCGAGCCGCTAATATTAGCTTCGCCCATCTGATAAAGATGTTTTAAACTACGATTGAGGATGATATCTTGTGGTGTAGCAGTTTTGTAGACGAAAATCGTCTATAAAGCTGATTAAGTCTACAATCTGTGTAAATAAAGAAGTATCATTAAAATGCGAGTTGCGTCATTTTTTTCCGGTATTGGCGGTTTCGATCTAGGCTTTGAAAAAGCGGGAATGAATGTCGTATTTCAATGCGAAATAGATAAATATTGCCAACAAATATTAAAACGCCACTGGCCTCAAGTACCCATTTATGAAGACATCAGAACCCTCACACATTCAACTATCCCTGCCGCTGATTTATGGTGTGCAGGATGGCCCTGCCAAGACCTTAGCAATGCCAACACAGAAAGAAAAGGACTTGCAGGAGCAAGAAGCGGACTTTTCTACAAATTTATGGAACTTGTTGCAGAAATTCAGCCAGCGTGGTTGGTCTTGGAAAATGTGCCGGGGCTACTCTCGGCAGAGCAAGGAACCGCTCTTGAGGTCGTTATCGACACGCTGGAAGCGCACGGGTATTTGGGGGGATGGCTATCGTGTAACGCTCGACATACGGGCTTACCTCACGACCGAGACAGAGTGTTCTTTATTGCCAGTTTTAGATCGAAACGTGCCTGTAGAATCTTTACTGACAGCGGCGAATTGTCTGGGGATTCTGCGGCGCGAAAATCGAGGAGGAAGGAAACTCGATCGAGTGTTTGTGAAGGCATTATCGGAGACACTCCGCTTGTGGTACAACGTCGCGGCGGCTTCGGGTATACCTTGGCAAAAAGCGTCTGCCCCACGTTACGCGCCCAAACTGGAGGTCATCAAGGAGGCCATTCAGACAGACCAATACTCTGTGGCGAGAAACTTGACTTGGACAGAATGGGAAAAGCTGATGGGATTTCCTCCAGGATGGACGGTCGCCGAGGGAGACTCCTTGGTAATGCCGTTGTGCCAGGAATTGCCGAATGGATTGGAAGAAAAATCTTAGAGATTGATTCGTAATTATCACAAACGGCTTTCATCGCCGAGAACGTGGAGGGAGAAAATACATAGAATAAAAAAGTTTGTAGTAAAAGCTTTAGTCTTTGCTTGATATTTGGTTGAGAAACGAATAAAGTCCTTACTACAAACTAATTTTCCTGGACTTTCCTTACACGTATTTTGTCGTATTTTTTCTTACAATAAATCTTTCAATTTCTCATCTTCTCCCAACACCTTGATTACCTGTTTAATCTCCTGCGTCCTGTCCTTTTTCACAATTAAAGTCACATTGCCATCTCTGACAACTACCACATCTTCTAAACCAATGGTGACGATAACTTCATTCTCATCGGCTGCATAGAAAATGCCGCCTTTCGTATCAATTCCGACGTGTTTTGCTAACTCCACATTCGGTTTGTCTCCTTGCAGCAAACGACCGATCGCATTCCAATCTCCCAAATCGTCCCAGCTAAAGCCTACGGGCAGAACACAAGCCTTTTGCGTCTTTTCCATCAGTGCGTAATCAATGCTAATTTTCGGTAATTCCGAGTACGCCTGCGCGCCTTTTGCTTCCAAAGCTGCCATCATTTCCGGTACATGATTTCGCAATTCTGTCAAGACAGTTCCCACTCGAAAGACAAAAATTCCGCCGTTCCAACTAAACTTGCCGCTGGCTACAAATTCTTCAGCAGTTGTGCGATCGGGCTTTTCAGTAAATCTCGCCACCCGATAAGCCGGAAAACCCCCAAAACTGCCAATTTCCTCGCCTTGTTCGATGTAGCCGTAACCGGTGGAAGCATAACTCGGTTTTACTCCCAAAGTGGCGATCGCATCCTGATTTCTCGCCAACTCGGCTGCCGCCTCCAAAGTCTTGACAAACTCATCGGGTTCCCCAATCCAGTGATCCGCTGGGAAAAAACCAACAACCGCATCCTCACCGTAACGTTTCGCAGTTTCTATAGCAGTCCAGGCCACGGCTGGCGCAGTATCCCGGCCCTCCGGTTCCGCTAGCAAATTCTCAGGAGGTAAAAGCGGCAACTGTTCGCGGACTCCCGCAGCCAACATTTCCGATGTTACTACCCACAAATCGTCCCAGCCGTTACCTAATGTTAATAGTCTTTCTGCTGTAGCTTGCAGCAAACTCTTACCGCTACCGTCGAGACTCAAAAACTGCTTGGGGCGCTGCTTGCGGCTGAGAGGCCAGAAGCGTTCACCTTTGCCGCCGGCTAGTATTACGGGAATTAAGGTTTTGGTCATGGTTTGAAGTTTAAGGGTTCTGATCTATTTTGCTCGACAGCTTATAATTATGGAGAGAATTGTGGCTGTCTGCGGGTTTTGGGAGCGAGCTATATTTTTGCGAAAATTGCGTCTGTTGCTGGGTGTAAAATTCGAGGGGTTAATTTTGTCGGCTGTAGTCTAATTTCTGTAAGGGTTTGATGCCGATTCCTGGGGGAAAAGGCAGACGCAATTGCTGAAGCTTTTATATGATAAGGGTTTGAGGGGGAAAGTCTAAACAGGCTATTGACAGGCCGGAGGCTGAAATGGTATTTTTGCTAGTACAGACGCAAATGAACGTTGAAAACCAAATACAGCAAGGCTTCTGGAACGGGCGGCCGGAAAATGCCTAAAACCCTATCAGGGATTGAAACACAAGTGCCATTCCGCCTTTACGGTATCCCGGCAATGCCGGAAAATGCCTAAAACCCTATCAGGGATTGAAACTCGATAACCTTCGGGGAATTCGACTATTCAGGGTATTTAGCCGGAAAATGCCTAAAACCCTATCAGGGATTGAAACGTGGTACGAATCTAATTTACTACAAGGAAAAATAGCCGGAAAATGCCTAAAACCCTATCAGGGATTGAAACGATGGCGTAATCTAAATCTCCACAATAGGAAGCAGCCGGAAAATGCCTAAAACCCTATCAGGGATTGAAACATTTAAAAAGCTTAGATAAGTGCTATTTAATTGCGCCGGAAAATGCCTAAAACCCTATCAGGGATTGAAACAATATATAAGAGTGGGAGGAAACGAGAGACGCCAGCGAGTGCCGGAAAATGCCTAAAACCCTATCAGGGATTGAAACTTAGTCTGGCTGGGATCGATCGTAGCGATTGAAGTGAAGCCGGAAAATGCCTAAAACCCTATCAGGGATTGAAACCATAAAATTCTCGTGATTTTTGAATTAGAAAAAACGCCGGAAAATGCCTAAAACCCTATCAGGGATTGAAACGAGGCTAACTGCTTTTTTAGATGTCAACACGCGCCGCGCCGGAAAATGCCTAAAACCCTATCAGGGATTGAAACGATTTTTGCACCTGATATCCGGCTGTTTTCGCTGCGCCGGAAAATGCCTAAAACCCTATCAGGGATTGAAACAACCGCAAAGAGACGCCAAAGTTAAAAATCAACATCAAAGCCGGAAAATGCCTAAAACCCTATCAGGGATTGAAACTTTACAAACCGGGCGACTGGGTAAAAATTCGCAAAGCCGGAAAATGCCTAAAACCCTATCAGGGATTGAAACAAATTCGTCATCTTTGTTATCAGTTCCCCCCAGGCCGGAAAATGCCTAAAACCCTATCAGGGATTGAAACACAAGCGCGTTTTGAGGATGCTTGTAATCTTCCAAAGCCGGAAAATGCCTAAAACCCTATCAGGGATTGAAACAGAATTACACCATAAACGCGGCTTTAATACTTGACTATACGGAAAATGCCTAAAACCCTATCAGGGATTGAAACAGGGACTTTTTATTCAAATACGCAAATTACCGCGCCGGAAAATGCCTAAAACCCTATCAGGGATTGAAACATTTGCCACGCTGTAGTAGTGGATCGCCCACTGATCGAGCCGGAAAATGCCTAAAACCCTATCAGGGATTGAAACTAGAGCGCGATTGGTCACGACACACTCCAGACGGGCTAAAGCCGGAAAATGCCTAAAACCCTATCAGGGATTGAAACACTATTTTTGCCCTCATTGCAACCGCAAAACAATGGCCGGAAAATGCCTAAAACCCTATCAGGGATTGAAACTAATACCTTTAGCTGTTACTGGATTGTCAATGCAAGCGGCCGGAAAATGCCTAAAACCCTATCAGGGATTGAAACCAGCTCGACTTGCTGAGTCATCTCGTTAAGTCGCAGGCGTTTACCGCCGGAAAATGCCTAAAACCCTATCAGGGATTGAAACTAGTCCTACCAGTGGGGTCAACCAAAGCACTACAGCCGGAAAATGCCTAAAACCCTATCAGGGATTGAAACCCCGACCGTCAACTCACCCGATCACCGGGGATGAGAGCCGGAAAATGCCTAAAACCCTATCAGGGATTGAAACCATTTAGTCGAGCCAAAAACTCATCTTTGCCGATGGGCCGGAAAATGCCTAAAACCCTATCAGGGATTGAAACCGCTTATTTTTAGCGAGCGATTCCAATGTAGGCTGCCGGAAAATGCCTAAAACCCTATCAGGGATTGAAACCTCGCCGTCCTTAGTTGTGGGGTGTACTGTCGGGTATGCCGGAAAATGCCTAAAACCCTATCAGGGATTGAAACGCGTCCGTTAACCCGGAAAAGAGCCGCCAGATAAATGCCGGAAAATGCCTAAAACCCTATCAGGGATTGAAACAAATCACCAAAAGCCGCTTCTTCTGGGTTCCAATCAGTGCCGGAAAATGCCTAAAACCCTATCAGGGATTGAAACAGGGGGATTAACCAAAGGGCAACAGCAGCCCCACTAAGTACAAGCCGGAAAATGCCTAAAACCCTATCAGGGATTGAAACAGATGTCCCTTATTTTTCGCAGCTAGATAATTTAGCCGGAAAATGCCTAAAACCCTATCAGGGATTGAAACTGAGCATAAATTCAATAAAGCCTAATCCATTGATGCCGGAAAATGCCTAAAACCCTATCAGGGATTGAAACGACTGCTAATTATCAATACAGTGATGGAACCAGCGCCGGAAAATGCCTAAAACCCTATCAGGGATTGAAACAGGACACAAGGTATTTTGGAACGGTTCATGCGCAAGCCGGAAAATGCCTAAAACCCTATCAGGGATTGAAACAGGACACAAGGTATTTTGGAACGGTTCATGCGCAAGCCGGAAAATGCCTAAAACCCTATCAGGGATTGAAACGAGAAAGACAATGCGGCCCTGGGGAACTTTTTAGGCCGGAAAATGCCTAAAACCCTATCAGGGATTGAAACACGGATTGGCCTCAGAAGGAGCTTTATATGCTGTTGGCCGGAAAATGCCTAAAACCCTATCAGGGATTGAAACCTAGGGCATTGTTGCCCCAGTAATTCCACTTCTGCCGGAAAATGCCTAAAACCCTATCAGGGATTGAAACCTGGTCGGTATCTGCATTGATAATGTACGTGTTGAGCCGGAAAATGCCTAAAACCCTATCAGGGATTGAAACAAGGATGCCGACAAAGAAGGTTTAGTCGCAATAAAAGCCGGAAAATGCCTAAAACCCTATCAGGGATTGAAACACAATAAAAGCCTCCACAATCAGTTTGACAGTGTTAGCCGGAAAATGCCTAAAACCCTATCAGGGATTGAAACTCCACTAATCGGGCTAACATCTTCAATCGCTGAAGCCGGAAAATGCCTAAAACCCTATCAGGGATTGAAACTTAATCCCCGCCAAGCACACGCCAGCAACATCTGAGCCGGAAAATGCCTAAAACCCTATCAGGGATTGAAACATGTAGAACCCAGCATGAAATTAGTATCAGTACCGCCGGAAAATGCCTAAAACCCTATCAGGGATTGAAACCCGGCTCTGACACTCGTTGGTGACTTGACTGAGAATTATCTTATCTACTAAAACCCTATCAGGGATTGAAACCCGGCTCTGACACGGGTGTAATTTCTGGTTCGAGGCCGGAAAATGCCTAAAACCCTATCAGGGATTGAAACAAATATCATTCTCAACAGAATCTAAGTATTGAGCCGGAAAATGCCTAAAACCCTATCAGGGATTGAAACAACGACGGCGAGACACGAGCAGACAGAACAGTATTTTGCCGGAAAATGCCTAAAACCCTATCAGGGATTGAAACACAAACTCTGCCAACTCTCCTGCATCTATTTTGACGCCGGAAAATGCCTAAAACCCTATCAGGGATTGAAACGATTTCACTGTATTGCTGGAAAAAATGCTGTCAAGCCGGAAAATGCCTAAAACCCTATCAGGGATTGAAACTCTATCAGCAAGGCCGAAACTCGAATTGAAAATGGCCGGAAAATGCCTAAAACCCTATCAGGGATTGAAACGGTGACAGTGCGGCTATATGGCGATTAACAACCTCGGCCGGAAAATGCCTAAAACCCTATCAGGGATTGAAACTATGGGTGCGGATTTCGGCTCCATTAATAAGCCTTATTAGCCGGAAAATGCCTAAAACCCTATCAGGGATTGAAACTACCGGGTATCACAGCCTGGTACGAACTCGAGACGCCGGAAAATGCCTAAAACCCTATCAGGGATTGAAACTGGCTTGTCGTCATCCCCTTCAATAAGCGCTCGATCCAAGCCGGAAAATGCCTAAAACCCTATCAGGGATTGAAACTCGACCAAGAAGTAACTTTGATTAATTTAGTGGATGGCCGGAAAATGCCTAAAACCCTATCAGGGATTGAAACAATAATCATTGTCGGCGGGTGATGTTTGATAAAAGCCGGAAAATGCCTAAAACCCTATCAGGGATTGAAACGCAGTGCTGCTATTTTATTGATGTTGCCTACGATGGCCGGAAAATGCCTAAAACCCTATCAGGGATTGAAACTTAGCGATTGCGGGGAAGCGTCGGGAGTTATTAGTAAGCCGGAAAATGCCTAAAACCCTATCAGGGATTGAAACGAAGGCGAGATGGAAATAAATATCCGCTTTCGGGGCGCCGGAAAATGCCTAAAACCCTATCAGGGATTGAAACTTTATAGGGTAGTTAGTAGCTTTGGTGCTTTTAGGCCGGAAAATGCCTAAAACCCTATCAGGGATTGAAACAATTGGCTGAATGCCGCCTGCTGCTGGAGTTACAAAGCCGGAAAATGCCTAAAACCCTATCAGGGATTGAAACGTATTTAGCCCGATCGCACTTCGGGACACGATCGGCAGCCGGAAAATGCCTAAAACCCTATCAGGGATTGAAACCGAGTGGCATATTAAACAACAGGACGCAATACAGGGCCGGAAAATGCCTAAAACCCTATCAGGGATTGAAACTTAAACACAGCAAATTTACAAGATGAAAACGCAGTGCCGGAAAATGCCTAAAACCCTATCAGGGATTGAAACCAATTATTCTTAAATCAATATTAGCACTCATCTTGCCGGAAAATGCCTAAAACCCTATCAGGGATTGAAACTTCTACGGCAGATGATTTTGTTAATACTTTCAATGGCCGGAAAATGCCTAAAACCCTATCAGGGATTGAAACCGTTTCGTTCGATGTATGTACCTTAGCAGGGTTGCCGGAAAATGCCTAAAACCCTATCAGGGATTGAAACAAGTACCAGCAAGTGTCAGCAGACGAAGGAGATAAGCCGGAAAATGCCTAAAACCCTATCAGGGATTGAAACTGGGAAGCGTCTCCGAAGAATCGGGACTGCTGGGCCGGAAAATGCCTAAAACCCTATCAGGGATTGAAACAGCAACTACCAGTTTATTGCGATTAGAAATAGAGCCGGAAAATGCCTAAAACCCTATCAGGGATTGAAACATATTGATGCGCTGAGCAAGGCAATTAAACCAGGCCGGAAAATGCCTAAAACCCTATCAGGGATTGAAACTCTAAGTTGGGTCTTATTCCTAATGTATTGCCTAGTGCCGGAAAATGCCTAAAACCCTATCAGGGATTGAAACGTGCTTGTTGACGAGACTTGGTATCATCAAAAATGCCGGAAAATGCCTAAAACCCTATCAGGGATTGAAACTTAGGCTTAAGCAAGTTTGGCAGAATCGTCAGTCAGCCGGAAAATGCCTAAAACCCTATCAGGGATTGAAACCATCTTACGATAGCTGATTCCCTCAGAGAATAATCGGCCGGAAAATGCCTAAAACCCTATCAGGGATTGAAACAGGGCTAATAGTTAGACATAATATGGCAACAATTACAGCCGGAAAATGCCTAAAACCCTATCAGGGATTGAAACGCCTTCAAAATGAGAAGAAATCTATGGTTCAGATAATGCCGGAAAATGCCTAAAACCCTATCAGGGATTGAAACAGGGTTTGAGGCTCAAAACTTTCTAGAAAAAACGCCGGAAAATGCCTAAAACCCTTTCAGCAGGAACCTTAACTCCGCCTTCATTCAGACAGTGGGCCGCCGTGAGAACGTACAACCCTCCCGTTAGCAGCGAACCAGTACAGGAAGCCGAATCGAGATAGGCGACGCCTGTATATTGATTTAAAGCTAAAGGTTTGCGGGAACTGCTGTCAGGAAAAGCGCTAATTATCGATCGCCCAACTCCGGCAGTTTCTAAAACTAAAAATACCGTCACAACCGCGATTAATAATATTTTGATTCCTGACTTCATTTTTGATAGTGAATTGTTGGAGAGCTAATCGAGACCTGACTTGTTCAATAAGTCGGGTCTCGCGACTATTTCGTTTCTTAGAATTAGCTTACTTATTGCAGCATTTTACTTCGATAATTCGACATTAAGTTCGTTGACAACGCGGCGTTTTAGCGGGATTGATTTTTCACGGGGCAGCAAATCAAATACTTTCCGAAAAGCATCATCCACCTGTTCAAAAGGTATTTGTCCTTTCTCATTAAAAACTACTTTTCCAGATTGGTCGAGGATGAGAGTTTGAGGTACGAAACCTTCGTAATAATGGCTCGGTTCGGTGAGTTCCGGTGACGGTTGGGGAGGCAAAGAGTCAACTGTTATCGGCATAAAATCCGCTTCGCGACCGTAAAATTCCTGAAGTTGAGAGACGACGATCGCATATTGCTTGGAGTCGCTGCTGTCGTCAGTGTAAAACACTAATAATACGGGTTTATGGCGTTTGAAAGAATCTGCAAGCTTGACTTTAGGAGGAACTAGGGAACCGTTACCGGCGTAGAGGGCATAAATAGTACCGTCGAAGCGATCGTCTGTGAGAGTTGCGAAGGCTGGTGGCGTGCCGGTTAGCAGTATCAAGCTAAGTGCGATCGCCACTGTTAAAAGACAGGCTGACAAGATTCGCTTCAGCAAGCCCAGGCCAGAAGCAGGAGTAACAAGTGAATTTTTGTTCTCAGGAAATATCATAGGTTGTTGGCAGTTGCTGTAAGGAAAGCGAAATCAAATGCAAAAACTTTCCTAATTGTATCAGCAACTGTATGCAAATGTTCCTGAGTAGGTTAACGTAGTTTCGGATAGAGTATGATAATTTGCTTGTTGTAGCGCTCGGCACGGTGATTCTACTGATCCAAGAACACTATTTGCGATCGGCTTTTCAGGAGTGGGCTGAAAGTGTCTGCGCCACAATAAAATTTATTTGTTGCACGCTGAGCTTCTAGCTTCTGAGAATGATGCAAGATGTTAAATCCAATTGATAATTAGAAACTGACAACTGGGAACTAATCACTAATGATAGCTTTGCTTGATACACTCCTCGCCCAAACGCCCGCTGCTGATGTTTCCGGGCCCGCTCAAATCAATCTGTTGCAAGCGATTGTTTTAGGAATTGTACAAGGATTAACCGAGTTTTTGCCCATCAGCAGCACCGCTCATTTAAAGGTAGTGCCGATCGCCCTAGGATGGGGCGATCCGGGGGTTGCTTATACTGCTGTAATTCAGTTGGGCAGCATTGTGGCAGTGCTTTGGTATTTCTGGAAAGACTTGACAACTATAACTTTGGGTGCTGTAGATGCCGTGATGCAGCGCGACTACAAATCGCAAGAGTTTCAAATAGCCCTGGGAATTGTTTTGGGAACAATACCTATACTCTTTTTTGGGCTGCTAATCAAGGCATTGGTTCCAGATTTCGATCGCTCGCCGCTCAGGAGTTTGGCCAGCATCGCCATTGCTTCGATCGTCATGTCGCTGCTGTTAGCAATAGCAGAAAAAACTGGCAAGCGCAATCGCACTTATGAAAAGTTAACTGTCTCAGACGGCATTTTTATGGGATTAGCTCAAGCAATAGCTTTGATTCCGGGGTGTTCGCGATCGGGTTCCACTCTCACAGCAGGATTGTTCATGGGATTGGAAAGATCCGCCGCCGCGCGATTTTCTTTTTTATTGGGAATTCCCGCAATTACTCTGGCTGGATTAGTGGAATTGAAAGGTGCTTTAGGAGAAGGAATCAGCGATGCTGGAGTTGCAGCTTTGATAGTGGGAACAATTTCGGCATTTGTGTTTTCTTATTTGTCGATCGCGTGGCTGCTCAAGTTCCTGCAAACTCAAAACACCTGGGTGTTTGTGTGGTATCGGCTGGCATTTGGTGTGGCCATTTTAACAGCGATCGCAGGTGGGGGGCTGAAAAATATCTAAAACACGACTAACTTGAACCTAATTATCGCCCTTCTCAAGGGCAGTGAAGTATGTCCGGTAATGGGTAATCGGTAATAAGTAAGAAAGCAATCGCTCGCCCTAGCACCTTACTCACACTTTTTTGCCCTATATATGCCCTCAGATCTGCCACTTGAGAAGCATGAGAGTTTAAGGCTTTGACAAAAGGATATTCGGCTTTCAACGCTGTATTGTGACGATACATATCTTTTTGTTCCACACCTCGGTTGCCCATCCAAAAACGGACACATTTGTGGCGGACAAACTGAGCGTTTTTAATCGCTTCGTCTGCAGCGTATAGAGTTGTTTTTGCCTTAGCCTTCAACTCTAAAACTCTCATTGACGTGGAAAAAATTTACCAGAAAAAATTGGTTTAAAGCGTCTCTCCGATAGGCAAAAATTAAAAGAAGACTATTCATTACTCCCATCCTCTTCCAGGTAGATGTCGCTATCAACTGTCAACTGTCAACTGAAGTAATTATTGTAGTATAGAAAAGCCGTTAAGTTAAGAATGAGGCTTGTATCCTATTAATTTCGGTAACGCTAAAAGGAGAGTGGCTGTGAAAAAAGTAGCAGTAGTTGGCAACTCTGGAGGCGGTAAATCAAATCTCAGCAAGAGATTATCGGACATCACAGGGTTGCGGCTTTACGTCTTGGACAAGATTAAATATCGATCGGGTGGCGTTGAGGTGTCACAGGAAGACTAGAAGCGCGCCCATCAGGAAATTTGGCAGACTGACAGATGGATTATTGACAGGTTTGGCTGCATGGAAACCGTATGGCTGCGACTTGATGAGGCGGATACTCTGGTTGATGTCGATCTACCCCTATACGTGCATTTCTGGTTGATGACTAAACGACTGATCTGGGGTCACTTTAAACCGCCCGAAGGCTGGCCTGAAAATAGTCCAATACTAAAGAGTTCGATTAGCAGCTACCGCGTGCTTTGGTTGTGTGACAAATATTTGACTCCAAGATATCGCGAATATATCGATCGGGCGCGAAGTAGCAAAAGTGTTGCTCACATCAGGTATTCTGAACAGATTTCGCAATTTTTTGAGTATATTGAAAATGAGACCAAAATTAAAGATAGTGAACTGATATAATCAACTTAATGATGACTCAGTTACGGTTCACATTAATACGATTAATTTATGGAAGCCACACTAGAAGCTAAGTTGTGATGCCGATCGAGAGATGGCTGCAACTACCCGCCAAGCTGTACAGGAAAAAATTGCAGGCGATCGCACGTTAATATTTGCCTATCATTTTGGGTATCCGACATTTCCGCGCGCGATAGGGGTGGATTTGAGTGGCAACCTGTCTACTGGCAGTTTGAAAGTTAATTCTACTTGCGGAAGTCATGCAAAGGTTATCTGCAGCTACTAACCTTTGCCGTTAGACAGTTTCATTGTAATCTATAATCGAGCCGTAAATTCTTGCTAAGAAATGCTGTAGATCGAGGATAAAAAATTATGCAGCAACAGAATTGGCAACCACCAGAATATATCCAACTCAAGGGTCAATTTGTCACGCTGAAGCCCCTCGTTCCACCAAGAGATGTAGGTGAACTCTATTCGATCTCGCATGGCACTCCTGAAAAGCAAGCGGTGTGGAACTATCTGTTCTATGGTCCGTTTGAAAGTCCCTCTGCCATGCAATACTGGATGGAAAGAGAAATGATTGGTAAGTCCGATCCTTTGACTTGGACAGTATTTGAAAACTCCAGTAATACTCAAGTGGGGATTGTCGCATTACTAGCGATCGTTCCCAATCACAGTCGAGCAGAAATCGGTCATGTGTGGTTTAGCCCTGCTGTACATAAAAGTAAAATTAATACAGAGTCACAGTTTTTATTACTTCAGCATCTTTTTGACGGCCATTCATACCGTAGAGTTGAGTGGAAATGCGATGCACTTAATCATGCTAGCCGAACTACGGCCGCCAGAATGGGATTTCTCTATGAAGGGCGTTTCCGACAACATATGATTGTTCGTGGCAGAAATAGGGATACTGATTGGTTTGCAATGACAGACAAGGAGTGGGGACGCTGTAAAGTGAATTTTGAAAAGTGGCTTTACTCAAACGAAAAACTCTCGTTGATGGAACTCAACAATGGCTGAAGTTAACTTAGAATTATGATGAGGAGTTCTGGCACTATAATATATAGCAGTTTTCAGCTATTGGTACAGAGAAACCGGGTTTCTGGGGTGTGCTTCATAAACTTGGAATCTGTTATATGCTACACCCACTATCACGATTCGGCTTTCGCCGACGCTAAGCGATGTCTACCGAAACATTAGTTAACTGGCTCGAAGAGAGGACGGAATTAGGCATATTATCCCGCGAGATTTTACAGGCGATCGCGGGTGAAATGGAAATGGCAACTTTTCCGGCCGGATTTCGAGTGGTAATTGAAGATACGCCTGTCACTAATCTCTATATTTTAGAACGGGGACAAGCCGATCGCTACCGCAGCAAACAACCGGGATTAATGTGGGCGAGTAGTTTGTTGCCGGGGGCGATCGTGAATTTATCTGCCCTCCAGCGATCGCAACCTGCAGATAGTCGAATTATAACTCGGACAGAATGTCAATTTTGGGTAATTAGTGCCGATCGCTGGCGTGGTTTGCTAGAAAGATATCCACGGATCGCCGAAGCCTACGCTCAACGTTTGGCGGCGAAATTAGAGCAGCTAGAAGCAGAAATTGCCTACGAACGAGAGCGTCAAAATGCCCTCCGCAGCTATCTAGTACCTAGGGCGAGACGGGGAGTCATTGGCAATAGTCGTTATGCAGTGAAATTGCGCCAACAAATTCGCACGGCATCGAGTGACAGCCGATCGGTATTAATCTCTGGCGAACCCGGTTTAGAAAAGGATAATTTAGCTGCTTTAATTCATTTCGGTTCCCATCGCCGCAACGAGCCAATTATTCAGATTAAAAGTGCTTTACTTCAGAGCAATGGAGCGGAATTATTCGGGCGGTTGGGCGGCAAACCGGGGCTGTTGGAATGGTTGGGAGAAGGGACGTTAATTTTAAATGACGTGCAAGAATTACCCGCTCAATTATGCCCCCAAATTCAGCAATTATTAACCGAGGGAACCTATACGCCAGTTGTCAAGGAAGGACAAATACCGCGACCACCGCGTTCTAGTAAGGCCCGGATAATTTTAATCTCAGAAATTGTGCAGCCCAAGCTAGATAAGCTGACACAACACAAGATTAAAGTTCCATCATTGCGGGTGCGAAAATCAGATTTAGAAGCACAGGTTAACTATTATCTCAACCTCATTTGTCGCAAAAAGAAATTAGTCAAGCCCCAAGTTACACCGGAAGCAGTTCGCCGCTTACAAGCCTACGATTTTCCAGGGAATTTGCAGGAATTGCAGGGAATGGTCGAGCGCGCTTTAGTTCAAGCACAGGGGAGTCAGGTATTAACGGAAGAAGTGTTTTGGGCCCAGGCAGCAAAGAAACAAAAGTTTCGGCTGAATTTATTAAATATTTATCCAAAATTTCGGCAATTTTTACGGAGCGATTGGTATCCCGATCGCGTGAATTATTGGTTTACCACCTGGGTGTTTGCATTGGTGGTAATTATCCTGTTTGTTGCTCCCCAAGATCGACAACATAATTTTGCGCTAAATATCTTTTGGGCGTGGTGGTGGCCGTTAATTTTATTATTATTCCCCATCATCGGGCGATTGTGGTGTGCTTTTTGCCCTTTTATGATTTATGGGGAAATCGTCCAAAAACTATCGCTGAAAATTTTCCCTCGAACTCTCAATAAATGGCCGCGCCAACAAGCCGAAAAATGGGGTGGTTGGTTTCTCTTTGGACTATTTACCCTAATATTTCTGTGGGAAGAGTTGTGGAATTTAGAAAATACCGCCTATTTATCCAGTTGTTTGTTGTTGCTTATCACCGCCGGAGCGGTAATTTTTTCCCTAATCTTCGAGAGGCGATTTTGGTGTCGTTACTTATGTCCTATCGGGGGAATGAATGGATTATTTGCTAAACTCTCAATTATCGAACTTCGCGCCCAACAAGGAACCTGCGCGGCAGAATGCAGCACCTACCAATGTTACAAAGGCGGCCCCGGCTTGGGGGAAGGATTAACTACTAATGGCTGTCCGATTTATTCCCATCCCGCCCAATTAACCGATAATAAAGATTGCGTATTGTGCATGACTTGCTTAAAAGCCTGTCCGCATCGATCGGTAGAATTAAATCTGCGCCCTCCCGGCATCGAATTATGGACTACCCACGTTCCTCACAGTTATGAAGTTGCCCTGTTATTTCTATTATTAGGCGGTATTTATCTGCATCGCTTGCCGGAGATAAATGATTTATTAGGGCTAGGCATTAATTTAGACCAATTTTTACCTCATTTAGGACTCTCGATCGCAGTGTTAATGATTCCGCCGATGATTCCCCTAATTGCCTACGCAATCATGCAGGTAATTTATCGATTGGGACAAGCAGAAACCATGCCATTTACAACCTACAAACCCCTCTCATTTGTCTCTCTCGCCTACGGTTATTTACCCTTAGTCTGGGGCGGTAGTTTGGCTCACTATTGGCGATTGGGTTTGCAGGAAGGCGGTCGAGTGATTCCCGTAACTTTTGCCACTTTCGGACAAATTAGAGACGATTTACCCAGTTTTATCGGCGATCCAGCGGTAATTAGCTTCTTGCAAGGTTTAACTTTGATTGTATCATTATTAGTCACAATATTTGTGACTCAAAAAATTGCCAAGCGCTCGATTAAATCTTTGATTCCACAGCATTTAGCGAGTTTGTGCCTGATGCTGAGTTTGTGGTATGCGATCGTGGGAACCTGAGAGGGAGTATGCGCGATACATTACTTTGAGTTTTAATTTTTTACTGGCTCTGACCAATTTAAGAGCAGGCTTCTTGCTGACAGGTACAGCAAAACACCATTAAAAAAGTGCCAGAGGAAATGAGTCCCTGGTGAAAACAAACGGCAAATTGCCCGATCGCCAAATTCCGCCTAGACAAGTTAAACTGTAAACATTCTCCGCTAGCCACATCCTAAACTATGACCGCACATCAGGAATCCATCATCGACCAGTTCACTCGTCAAGCAATTCCATTCTCTAAATTGTACGCTCACACAAATCAAGAGTCTCTGTACCTGCTGAGAGAAATGGCGAGAGTATCTGACAAAGACACTGTTCTAGATGTTGCTTGCGGTTCAGGTATTGTTAGCTGTGCTTTTGCGGAAGTTGCCAGTCACGTTACGGGCATTGATATCACACCAGCGATGCTCGAACAAGCCCAGATTCTGGCGCAACAGAAAAACTTGATTAATCTGTCCTGGCAACAAGGAGATATTGAAACACTACCATTTCCCGATGCTACTTTTTCTATTGTTCTGAGTCGTTACGCTTTCCATCATTTTTTGCAGCCAGATGTTGTTCTATCAGAGATGGTTCGCGTATGTCGTCCAGGTGGTCGAATCCTGATTGCTGATGTTGCTTTGCCAGCGGATAAAGTGAATGCTTATGACCGGATTGAGAAGTTGCGCGATCCCTCTCATACTCGCGCCTTGACTCTGGAAGAGTTTCCAAAATTAGTCGCAGATGCCAATCTTCAAAATGTTAAATTGGCTTTTTACAAGGTAGAACTTGGGCTAGAACAACAGTTAGCTGCTTCTTTTCCCAACCCCGGCGATGACCAGAAAATCAGAGAAATTTTTAGAGAGGATATTGGTGTTGACAGTCTCGGAATTGGCGCGCATTTTAGAGGCAAGGAAATTCATTATGCAGTTCCAATCGCTGTCATCGTTGGCGATAAAATAGCCTAAGCTGTATCAACTCAAAACAAGTGTAACAGAGTCCCACTAATAACCAACAACCAATAACCAATAACCAATAACCAATAACCAATAACCAATAACCAATAACCAATAACCAATAACCAATAACCAATAACTAATAACTAATAACTAATAAATATGAGCGATTTATCAACCCGACCAGCCCTAATCAGCAAAGTCATTCCCGATAGCATCGCCGCCGAAATTGGATTTGATGCTGGCGACGCCATCATTGCTGTCAACGGTCAAAAACCCCGCGACTTGATCGACTATCAATTCCTGTGCGCCGATGAATTTCTCGAACTAGAAGTTTTAGATGCCAAAGGCAAAACTCACAAATTAGAAATAGAAAAAGAGTATGACGAAGACTTGGGATTGGAATTTGAAAGCGCCCTCTTCGATGGACTAATTCAGTGCAACAACCGCTGCCCTTTTTGCTTTATCGACCAACAGCCTCCGGGCAAGCGGGAAACTCTGTATCTTAAAGATGATGACTACCGCCTCAGCTTCCTTTACGGTAGCTATCTCACTCTGACAAATCTGACTCAAAAAGAGTGGGACAGAATCGAACAAATGCGGCTTTCTCCTCTCTATGTTTCCGTACACGCTACGGAACCGGAAGTGCGAATTAGGCTGTTAAAAAATCTCCGGGCCGGGAAGATTCTCGAACAAATCAAATGGTTTCAAGAACGTCGCTTGCAAATTCACGCTCAAGTAGTTGTTTGTCCCGGTATTAATGATGGGGAACATTTAGAACGCACTTTGTTAGATTTGGCAAAGTTTCATACTGGAAATATGCCGGCTGTAGCATCGGTGGCTGTCGTGCCAGTAGGTTTAACTCGCTTTCGCCCTCCAGAAGATGAACTAATCGCAGTAACAGCGGAAAAAGCGCGAGAAGTAATCGAACAAGTGCAGAAAATTCAAGTGCTTTTGAGTCAAGGAAAAGGCAGCGGAAAAGCTAAAAAGCAGAATTCAAAATCGCGGTGCATTTGGCTGGCTGACGAGTGGTTTTTAATAGCTGGTTTAGATTTGCCGTCGGCTGCCGATTACGAAGATTATCCGCAAATCGGTAACGGTGTCGGTTCTATCCGCCAGTTTATCCAGCAGTTTGAAACGGCTTTTGAGAAGCTGCAACCGATGCAAGTCGAGCCCGATCGCAAGTTAGTTTGGGTGGTGGGGAATGCTGTGGAAAAAGCTTTTGAGCCGATCGTACAACAACTAAACCAAATTCCCGGCTTGTCCGTCAACATGGCAGCACTGTGCAGCAACTACTGGGGACAAACTATCACTGTCACGGGTTTGCTCACCGGGCAAGATTTGCTCGAAGCTTTGCAGGGGCGAGACTTGGGAGATGGCATCCTGCTGCCGTCGGTGATGCTAAAACAGGGGGAACCGCGTTTTCTCGACGACATGACCCTCGAACAGCTCGCCAGCTCGCTAAAAACCCGGATTTTGCCGGTGAGCGGAGTAGAGGAACTAATCTCGGCGGCGATCGGTCTGGCAAATGCTGAAGTTAAATTCTAAATTTTGAATCGAACATTCAAAAGTTAAGATGAGTAGGGTAATTGTGACTTGCAACCGTCGAGTTCAGGCTACAGACTAGAAATTTGAGACCTCAATCTTGCTCTAAAATTGTCTCTAGGATTGCAGAGTAATTAAAAAATTATGCGTGTTTTTCGTCAAATCATCGTAGTCGGAGTGGGCGCTGCAATTACTTTCAGCAACGCCGCACAGAGTGCTTCAGCACAGTCTCCCACTCAATCTCAGGACAGTTTGGCCCTTAGCAATCAGCTCGAATTAGGGCAGAAGGTTCGATCGACCTCGAACAAAGCGGCAGAATCAGCATCACAGCCCGAACAGTCGATCGCCCTTAATCCCCCAACTGGAAGCGAGCAAGCATCAAAGCCTCAACAGGCTGCTCCGGCTTCCCCATCAACTCTGTCTCAGGCCGGTGCAACGCCTCTAAGAGGGTTGGAACCGACACAGACTCAGCAGCCTTCCCCGAACCCTCCCAACAATATTCCTGTGCCCAGTTCCCCGGTACCTATTCTCCGGGGCACTCCCAACGAAAGTTTCCCCCCTGTGCCTCCGAGGGGCATTCTAGACACCAAGCCTCCGGCTTCCCTGGAACCCAACCCTAATCCACTGCTGTTTCCGACAAGCCCGGAGGATGTCAGGATCGAGCAAACTGAGTCAATTACCTTGCAGCAGGCGATCGACCTAGCCCGCCGCAACAGCCAAGTTTTGCAAATCGCCGGACAGCAAGTCGAACAAAGCAGAGCAGCATTGCGCGAACAGCAAGCGGCTCTTTATCCAGACCTGAATTTTCAAATGGACGCCAGCCGTTCTGTGAGTGCAGGCGGAGAACTCGGAATCCGGGCTGGGCAGCGCCGCCTCAACGCTCTGGCTAACCGAACCGGGCAGCCCGCCGAGCAAGCCGGCACAAATTTTGGCAACAACAGTCTCAACAGCACTTTGCAGTTGAGCTACAACCTCGATTTGTTCGGAGGCCGGCGCGCTACCATCCGCGCGGCAGAGGAACAGTTGCGCCTTCGGGAACTGGATGTGGAACGCCAAGCCGAGGAACTCCGCTTCGACACTGCTGAGGCTTACTACACCTTGCAAAACGCGGACGGACAAGTTGCCATCCGCCAAGCTTCGGTGAGAAATGCCCAGCAAAGTTTGCGGGATGCCGAAGCTTTGGAACGGGCCGGGGTAGGAACCCGGTTTGCTGTGTTGCAGGCTCAGGCAAATTTGGCTAACGAAGTGCAACAACTGTCAGTGGCCCGTCGTGACCAGCGAGTTGCCCAGCGGCGTCTGGCTGAGATTTTGAATGTCAGCCAGTCGGCGAACTTGACAGCGGCCGATCCGGTAGAGCAAGCGGGCTCTTGGAGGCTGTCTTTGGAAGAGAGTATCGTGCAGGCTTTTAAGAATCGCCCCGAGTTGGAACAGCAGTTGGTGCAGAGGGATATCAGCAAGCAGCAGAGGCGAGCGATTCAGGCATCGCGTTTGCCTCAAGTGAGCGTGGGGGGTAGTTACAACGTACTGGGACAAGACCCTGATAACCCCGATCCGTATGCTTCTCGCGGCTGGGCCGATGGTTATTCGATCCGGGCGAGCCTGACTTGGAGTATCTTCGACGGGGGCGCGGCGAACGCCAGGGCGAGACAGCGGGATGCTGAGATTACGATCGCCGAAAGTCGATTTGACCAACTCCGCAACCAAGTGCGCCGGGAAGTGGAACAAGCTTATTTTGGCTTGGAATCGAGTTTTGAGAATATCGAAACTTCAGAGGCGGGGGTTTTGCAGTCGAGGGAAGCTCTGCGTCTGGCCAGACTGCGCTTTCAAGCTGGTGTGGGTACTCAGACGGATGTGATTCAGGCGGAAACTGATTTGACTAGGGCTGAGAGAAACCGATTGTCGGCCATTGTCACCTATAACCTGGGTCTTTCGTCTCTCCAGCGCGCTGTGAGCAATCTTCCGACTAATAACCTTTCGGATGCTCCTTGAGATTGAGTTGGGGCGAGCTTTAATTACCAGATCAATTGGACATCCTGTATTAAACGTCCGACACATTAGTTAATATTTTGTAATAGAGTTCCATGTCAACTGCGTTAAGGGATCGGCAATGGCCAATATCAAGTTTGTGAAGGAAAATCAGGAAGTCATCGCAGCAGACGGAGCCAATTTGAGGCTCAAAGCTCTAGAAAACCGCATCGATTTGTACACATTTTCGGGAAAGATGATGAATTGCGGGGGCTACGGTCAATGCGGCACCTGCATTGTGGAAATTGTAGAGGGCAGTGAAAATCTGTCGCCCCGCACTGACTTTGAAAACCGCAAGCTCAAGAAAAAGCCCGAAAACTATCGGTTGGCTTGTCAAGCTATGGTCAACGGCCCGGTGAGCGTGAAGACTAAACCGTGACTTTCAGAAGGCAGAAGACTAGAGATGCTCTAATGCAGAAGGAAAGAAAAATGCAGAATGCAATAATTTTGTTTTTTTTTCCTATTTCACTGTATAATCACGCATTTTGCCGGTCTAGGAAAAGAAACTTGGTTTCTAGGACAAATAAGAGATTGGGCAGCAAGGCATCCAGCCAGAAAGAGGGTTTCGACGCTTGTCGGTAAGCTCTTCTTCTGTCTTCGAGTTTGCCTTTTGCCTTTGAGTGATATCCTAGTTGTGTGTGTTTTTCTATTTTCCGATAGAGGCGAGCGTCTTCATGGAAGTTAACGATTTAGGGTTTGTGGCAACCATTCTGTTTGTATTGGTTCCCAGTGTTTTTCTAATCATTCTGTACATTCAAACAGCTAGCCGTCAAGGTAGAAAAGATTAGCAACTGCTGCTATTTCTGTCAGGCGCAAGCTGCTTGCAAAAAAAAGCGCCAACAGCTTTTTGCTGAGGCGCTTTTTTTGTTAACTGTTGAGTTTTAGCTGCTAACTCTTAACAATAAGATCCTAGCCGACTGTGCGGGCTAGCAAGACCGGACAGTTGGCATAAACTCGCACGTAGTCTGATAGCGAATTTCCTAGGAGTCGATCGATATCCACAAAGTTTTTGGCAACGCTGGGTCGCCGATCCGGGGAACCGATTACCAACAAGTCGGCATTCAAGTCGTCTGCAATCCGACAAATTTCTTCCCCTGGCTTGCCTGTAGCACTCACGCAGCGGTAGCTAACTCCCATTTGTTTGGTTAGCGCTACTGCCGGAGCTAATACAGGGTCTTTTTCAGCACTTGCTGTTAAATCTTCGCTGGTTTTTCCCGTCAAATCTTTGGTGACGTGTACTAAAATTATCTCTCCGCCGCTGACTTCTTTGACCAAAGATAGCGCAAGCTGCAATGACTGTTTGGCAGCTTCTGATTTGTCTACCGCTACCATGACGCGCTTGATTTTTTTGACGTAAATGTCGTCTTTGACTAACAGCATCGGTCGGGATGTTAGCTGGAAAACGTACTGGCTTACTGAGTTTTCCAAAATCGATTGCAGCCGTCCGAGTCCCCGGGAACCCATAATTACTAAGTCGGATTGTTCTTCTTCTGCGACTTGGCAAACGGTGGTTTTCGGGTCTCCCTGTTTGAGCCGCGGGTTGACTTTGCTGGGATCTATTTTCAAAGACTGGACTGCTTGTGCTAAAATCTTGCCTCCTTCTTCCAACTTCTCGGCCATGCCATCGGAGGTTACTTGCGGCGGCACGACGTGCAAGACGGTGACAGAGGTTTGTTGCAAGGAAGGGATGTCCATCAACATATTAAACATCTCTTCGCACAAGCCGCGACCGGCTACGGCTACTAAAATTTTTTCTATCATGGTTTTGGCGGTAAAAACAGTTGAGTTTTCTTGTGCGACGTTAAACTAGGGCGTTGGTACTCTAGTTTCTTACTGTCAAGCATAAGCCTGAAGTTTGTCTTATGATTTGTAGAAATGTAGCGTTTTGGAACGATTTGTAAAGTGTTAGAGAACGATCGAACTCAACCAGAACTCGCACCGGCTGGTGCTATTCAAAATCGGCGCGGGATTGACTCTGAGGGCTGGTTTGAATATTTGGTGCGAGTGTATCCTCACCATACTGACTACAGCGGTGTGGTTTGGCACGGCACTTATATTGCTTGGATGGAGGAAGCTAGGGTGGAAAGTTTGCGCTCTCTCGGCATCGAGTATGCAGACTGGGTGGCGCAGGGTTTGGAATTGCCCGTGGTGGAACTTTCGCTGCGCTACCACCGGGCTGTACAAATGGGTCAATCTGTAGCAGTCAGAACGCGGATCGCTGCTACCGAGGGTGTGCGGCTGCTTTGGGATTACGAAATTCGATCGGCTGATACTCAGGAGTTATATGTGACAGCACAGGTAACTTTGGTTGGTGTCGATCGCGACAAGAACAAGATTATCCGGCAATTGCCACCGGCACTAAAGGAGGCTTTGACAAGGCTTTCTGTTAAACCTTCAACCTAAGCTGCTGTTAACTATAAAAAATAGTTAGTGCAGCCATAGTAAGTAGAGTGCGTGACTTTTGAGTCACTCCATTCGTCGCCCAAATTTTATTTGGTCACGCACCCTACACAACTGCCTTCTGCCTTCATGGGAACTTTTAATAATGTCAAAAAAACTGGGATTGCCAGAGCCAAATATTGAACTTCAGCGCAATATTTTGGAAAAAACAGAGTTAAACTCTGCCTTAACAACTGAAGACAAAACTCTTGTTTCTGGAAAGCCAGACAGTTTAAAGAACGGTGAATTAGCTGACAGTCAAGGCAAAATTTGGGCGATCGCATCGCTGTCGGCGGCGCTGCTAGCGGTGTCGCTGGCTGCCATTTTTATTAGGTTGAGCGAACGGGAAATCAGCCCGAATGCTACTGTTTTTAACCGTTTGTGGATAGCAACTGTAGTATTTGGGGTGTGGAATGGTGCGGGTGCTGCGCGTCGCCGAATGTCTGGGGCACAAGTTGAAGAGCGATCGAACTACACTCTGCAGGATGTGATGCTGTTAACAGCGGTAGGCGTGGTTTCTTCTGCTTCTGTGGGTTTCTGGGCCTGGTCACTGAGTCAGACTAATGTCGCTAATTCTACTGTACTGCGAAACTTAACTCCTTTATTTACTACTTTGGGGGGATGGCTGCTGTTGGGGCGGCGCTTTGACAGCCGATTTTTGGTGGGACTGGCGGTGGCGTTGTCCGGCGCAATTGCGATCGGCATGGACGATTTGCAAACTGCGGGAGACAATCTTGCCGGCGACATTGCTGCTCTTTTATCGGCGATGTTTTATGCAGGAAATCTGCTCATTTCAGAACATTTGCGAACCAAGTTTCCGGCAACAACTATATTGATGTGGCGATGTTTCATTGGCAGTATATTGTTTTTGCCACTCGTTGTGCTTGCGGGCGATCGAGTTTTCCCTTATTCTTGGCAGGGATGGCTGACTGTAATTGCTTTGGCGGTGATTTGCCAAGCTTTCGGTCAGGGACTGCTTATCCACAGTCTAGGTCGTTTGTCCTCGGAATTTGTAGCTTTTTTCCTGCTGCTAGAACCCGTAATTACGGCTATTATGGCTTGGGTGCTGTTTTCGGAAAGTTTGAGCTTGTTTAATTGGTTTGCTTTTTCTGTGGTTTTGGCTGGAATATATTTGGGAAAATCTAGCAGTTCGGTCGCTAAAAAATGAAACAAAAAGGAAAAATACTTAAATGATTCCAAGATCGATTAGCCGGAATCGCTGGCATTATGACTTTACTTTGCTGCCTCAATATTTGGAGGTACTCTTTGCTAAATTGCGGATTGCTGTGGTGTTCGGTGGCGACTGCGACCGCCCTGGTTCTGTGATTTACAAAACTCACAATCCCCGCGCTTGGAAAAGTTACGAAACCGTCGCCCGCGAGATTGCGAAAGCCTTAGCAGAGATTGGCTTTCAGCAAGTTTTTGTCATTCCTGACGACATGAATTTGCCGCAACAACTCAAACAAAACAATATCCATTTAGTGTGGCTGAATACTGGCGGAGTCCAGGGCTACAATCCTGTTTGTCACACTCCCGCATTGTTGGAAATGTTGGGAATGCCTTATGTCGGTCACAATCCTTTAAATAGTTCAACTTTAGATAACAAACACGCTTTTAAGCGGGAACTGCAATCAGTCGGAATTAAAACTGCTCCATTTATGACTTGGCATCCTTCTCAAGGGATCTTGCAGCCTAATTTGCATCAGCGTTTTGCCATTGCTTTTGGTGACTATCAAGGGCCGTTTGTTGTTAAACCCGTATCCGGTCGCGCTTCGCTGCACGTTCATTTTGTAGACAAGATTGAGGGTTTGTCTCAGGCGGTTTCGGAAGTTCACCGAGACACTCACAATACTGCTTTAATTGAAAAGTATTTGCCTGGACGAGAATTTTGTGTAGCGGTCTGCGGCTATGTTATTTATGCTAAAGGCAGATTTTATAAAAATACCAAACCTTTTGCTTTTTCGACTGTAGAGCGGGTGCTGGAGCCGGAAGAACGCATCTTTACTTCTATGGATCAAAAGGCGATTACGGCCGACCGAGGACGGTTGATGGGCGGTGACGAACCTGAACTAAAACAAGAGTTAATTGAGTTAGCTCGAAAAATTTATTGGGAGTTTAGTTTGAACAGTTTGGTGCGGATCGATGTCCGAAGTGATGCTGATGGCTCGCTTTATGTTTTGGAAGCAAATCCCAAACCGGATCTGAAACACCCAGGGGAAAATGTGACGAGTTTGGTAGCTTTAGGTTTGGCGGAATACGGGATGAGTTATAACGATTTAATTTTTAGTTTACTGGCGGATAGGTTGGATTATTTGTTGACTCAGCATATCCAAATTATTCCTCATATTGTGGATTTGCTTCATTAATCGGACTGGCAGGTTGCGCTGGACGCAGCTTACCTGTAAACAAAAGGGCTTTGTAAAGAAATATAAATTGTTGAGCAAAGTGAACACAGGTTGGCAAGTTGTGATAGCTTTGAGTAAGATAGCGATTTGTAGATGTCCATTTTTCTGTCAGCATCAAAGTCACTCAATTTATATTAATTAGATAAAACAAATGCAAGCATTACTTTTATTTATAGGATTTGGAGGCGGGGCATTAGTCTGCTGGCTAATTTTAAATAAGCGAAATTCACGCAATTTGGTGCGGATGAAGGGTTCGCAGGAGGCTATATCGAATTTGGCGGCTCAGTTGGATGCCCGAAATTCGGAATTGCGGCAAAAGGTTCAGAATGAAAATAAGTTAAATTCTGAATTATCCCAGTTGCAAAGTCGGTTTGAGGCTGTGACTCGCGAGCAAGATATTTTAAAAAATCAAGTGTCGGAAATGGAAGATTTTTTGGCAGGAATTGCCCAAGATCGATCGCAAATTGATGCTCTGATTGCTGATTTGCAGTTTCAGCTAGAAAATGCTCAACAAGCTGAGTCGCAGTTAGCAGAAGTGGCAGAACTTAAAGATCGGTTAGAAATTGCAGAGCAGGAGCGATCGCAACTTAACGCTCAATTGCTGGAAATGCAAGCAGAGTTAGAGGCGGTTGATGCAGAACGTTCTCAATTTCAGGCTCTGCTTTCGGAATTTGAGAGTCAGTTGGAAACGGCTAGCCAAAGCAGATTGCAGGTACAGTACCAGTTGTCGGAAATTCAAATTAAGTTCGATCGCTCCATTGAAGAGCGGGAGCAACTTCAGTCTCAACTGTCGGGTTTGCAAACTCAACTGCAATTAGTCGAAGCAGAGCGATCGCAGTTTACTTCGGAATTGTCAGAGCTACAAGCTCAATTAGAGAGTGCAGAGCAAGAACGCGAAATACTCAACTCTCAATTGCAAACCGCTCGCGAACAAGCACAGCAACCTGCATTTGAATTATTAGAACTGCAAAGACAGTTAGAAGCTGCTAATTTGGATAAAACGCAGTTAAACTCTCAAGTTCAGGAAGTACAAATTCAATCCGAAATGGTTGTTTTAGAGCGAGAGAGACTGCTGGCTAAGTTGTCAGAATTGGAGTCTCAGATACATCGCAAGGAGGGAGATAGCTCGCAACTCCAGTCTCAGTTATCAGAATTGCAAGCTCAATTAGAAACAGCTAACACAGAACGATCGCACCTTGATTCTCAATTGTCGGAATCCCAAAGTCAAATCGAGACAGCCAACCAGAGCCAAAGTCAACTTCAATCTCAAGTATCCGACTTAGAAGCTCAGCTAGATAGCCTGCGTCAAACTCGCTCTGAATTAGAATCTCAGCTAGAAACAGCTAACACAGAACGCTCGCAACTTTATTCTCAACTCTCGGAAATTCAAAGTCAAGCCGAGACAGCCAACCAGAATCAAAATCAACTTCAATCTCAAATCTCGGAGTTAGAGCACCACTTAGAAAGTGTGCGTCAAAATCGCTCTGAATTGGAATCTCAACTCACTTCTCAAATCTCGCAATTGCAAAGTCAAACCGAGACAGCCAATCAGAATCAAAATCAACTTCAATCTCAAGTATCCGAGCTAGAACAACAGTTAGAAACTGTGCGTCAAAGTCGCTCTGAATTGGAATCTCAGCTAACTTCTCAAATCTCGGAATTGCAAAGTCAAATCGAGACAGCCAACCACAATCAAGCTCAACTTCAATCTCAAGTATCCGAGCTAGAACATCACCTAAATAGTGTGTATCAAACTCGCTCTGAATTAGAATTTCAGCTAGAAACAGCTAACACAGAACGATCGCACCTTTATTCTCAACTCTCGGAATTCCCCGCTCAAATCGAGACGGCCAATCAGAATCAAAATCAACTTCAATCTCAAATCTCCGAGTTAGAACATCAGTTAGAGAGTGTGCGTCAAAGCCGCTCTGAATTGGAATCTCAACTCACTTCTCAAATCTCGCAATTGCAAAGTCAAATCGAAACAGCTAATCAAAATCAAAATCAACTTCAATCTCAAGTATCCGAATTAGAAAATCAGTTAGAAAGTGTGCGTCAAAGTCGCTCTGAATTGGAATCTCAGCTAGAAACTGCTAACACAGAACGATCGCGCCTTTATTCTCAACTCTCGGAAACTCAAAGTCAAATCGAGAGAGCCAATCACAATCAAGCTCAACTTCAATCTCAAGTATCCGAGTTAGAACACCAACTAGAGACAGTTTATCAAGAACGCTTGCTGCTAACATCGCAACTTTCCGAAGAGGGCGATCGACAATCTGAGCATTTTGACTCGGAATCAAAGCAAATTGAAGCATCTACTTCTAATCCCAAAGTTTTGAACAGTCAAAAATTTGTTGTTTCTCAGCAGGGTCAAGGTGATTATACTACTATTAGCGAAGCGCTGAAAAATGCAGCACCGGGCACGCGCATTGACGTGCATCCAGGCGTTTACCGCGAAAGTTTAATTCTCGACAAATCGGTAGAAATTATCGGCAGCGGAGAGGTCGATCGCATTGTGGTTGAAAGTATCAACTCAAACTGCATTAAAATGGCAACTGACCGTGCTTTAGTGCGGGGGTTAACGCTGAGCGCGACAGGGAAATATTACGCTGTAGATATTCGCAAAGGCGAGTTAATCATAGAAGACAGCGATCTCACTTCTGCGGACTATTCTGTGGTGGGAATTTGCGGCCCTGATGCAAATTCTATTCTCCGCCGCAGTCAAATTCATGATGGGGTATGGAACGGAATTTTTATATCGGATAATGCGAAAGCAACGGTGGAAGATTGCAGTATTTTTGACAACGGCAGTTTGGGAATAGGTGTCGGATTGGGAGGAAAATTGCTCGTGCGCCGGTGTCGGATTAATGGTAATGAAGGTGAGGCGATCGGCATTTACAGAGATGGCATTGCTACCGTGGAAGATAGTGATTTAACGGGCAATCCTGGAGGTGCTTGGCGCATTGCAGATAACGGATACCTGCGGAGCAAAGGAAATCAAGAATAGAAGAAGGAAGAGGGAAGTTCGGCAACGAGCACTGTACAAGATGTAACGGATGTCAGGAAGAAGGAACAAGGAAGAGAAAAAAGCGAAGAGAATTCCTAATTAGCGATTCCAAATCCCCGATTGCCAATTACCAATTACCAATTACCAATTCTAAATGCCTAACAATCGAGCTGGATTGTGTTTCATCATTAAATCAATTTCGTGCGGAGAAATGCCTTCACCTATCAATTTTTCCACAAATAATTTGTAACCTTCCGCAGGCAAAGGATCGGGTTTCCTTCCTAAATCCGTGCTGAGAACAAAATGCTCTGCTCCGATTAGTTTAATCGCTGCTGCCATCTTACTAATAGAAACTTGATGCCAGTTTTTGTGACCGTCATCAGCGGCATTGTCTCCCATCAAATCGTTGACAAATGCGAGTTCTAGAAAAGCTCCCATCTGGGTGGCTGTTTGCATATTTTCTAGGGACAAACCGGGTACATCTGCCATTGCGTGGGTAATCAGGATGTTCTTAATGTTGAGCAGGTTGGCTTCAGCTACAACTGCCATCACTTCTTCTGAGGAAATATGACCAGTTTCCAATACCAAATTATCTTTGGCTACCATCTTCAACACCGCTGCTGTTTCCGGTAAAACCTTGCCATTTTCGGCAACTTTAATCCCCATTCCCGATTTGTGAAAAACCTGCAAGTGATGCTCAGCATCAACTGTTGGCAGCCACACTACTTTACCGTATTTGCCGCCGATGCGGTGCATTGCGTCTACAGCGTCGGGATTAATGCCACCGACAGCATGATTGAGAACCACTCCCCCGAAAACTTCGATTTCTGGTACTATTTTATTAACCAAAACTGCCCGCGCTGCTGTGCTGGCATAATGATTTTTCAATACCACAGCTTTCATCTTCGCCCTAGCAGCTAATTTCGCTACTTCAAAATCATCCAACCTGCGGGGAATCACATCAGGAGAAGAATGAATGTGAAAGTCGATCGCACCTTCGATCGTACTCTTTTGCAAATTGACCATCGGCGAATCTCCGACAGCATAAACTGGCAGACAAAACCAATAGCAAACCATCCAAACTAACGTAAAAAAAACAGCTTGCATTCATCCCCTCTTCCCTTCTCCTCTGCGTTCTCTGCGGCCTCTGCGGTTCATTCCCTCTTAATCCTCTCAAATAAAAGATTTAACCGCATTTGCCAAAGCTTCTGCATTCTCTTCGTGCATACCCAAAGAACCAGGAATAACTCGCGATTCAACACCCGGTAATTCCGTTAATGCTTCCATTTCAGCCTTTGATTTTGGCGGCGCATTCTCAGCAATTACAACCATCACCGGCACTGCTAATTGTTGAAAATTATCTGTAAATTCCGATCGCACTTTAGCCGGATCTAAACCACCAGTCACAAAGGCAGCGGGACCGTAGCGAGCACCGGGTTTTTGCGTGATTTTCCACTTATTTTGAATGAAGTCGGGCGTGACTTTTGCAGCATCCACATAGACGTGACGCCGATACATCAAACTCAGGAAAGACGGCGCAGTGTTTAGTTTGTATAGGAATTGTCCCAGTAAGGGCGATCGTACTAATTCTCTCACAATTCCATGCCACCCGCTTTGCTGTTTGCTCATCGTCGGCAAAGGCCCGCGCCAAGTCGGCGCAGCTAACACAATTTTTGACCAAACATTAGGCTTTGATTGCGCTAATTGCATCACATAACCCGCAGCGTGACCTGCAGCAACTACAGCAACCGGACTATTAAAATTTGCCTCAACAAAATTCTTGAGAAATTGATGGTATAATTGCGGTTCATAGTTGGTTCGCGGGCGATCCGATTCCCCGAAACCCGGCCAATCTAAGCTCACAACTTGAAATTTAGGAGCTAACAATTCTGCTAAAGGACGCATTTCTTCTCGCGTCGAAACCGTACTGAAAGCAGGCAGCAGCAATACAGGATTTCCCTGTCCTCTGGTTTCGTAAATAACTTTGATTTGTGTTTGTTTCCAATTCCAGAGATATTCTTGAACTGCGGCGGGATAGTTGCCAGAACCTGATTTTGTTAAATTTGTAGTTTGAGTCATAACTGTTTATTCTTTTAATTTGCTTCGGCTTGCTTGTTCAATTCACAAGCAAGTGCCTTATTTTTCATCATTTGAAAGATGTTGTAAAATCCGTTAGCGCGGGAAGGTGTCAGACTCACATTCAATCCCGTGTCTTGAATAAAATCTGGGGTAATGGTGACAATTTCAGCAGGCGTTAATCCGCTCAAACCTTCTACCAGCAAGCCAACTAATCCTTTGACTAACTGAGCGTCTGAATCGCCTTGATACAATACTTTTCCGTCTGCCAAATTTGCAGTAATATAAACTTGCGACACGCAGCCAGAAACTTTGTTTTCCGGCAGTTTGTCGCTTTCGGGAAATGCTGGGAGTCGCTTGGCATACCACAGCAGTTGTTCGTAGCGCTGTTTTGGATCGGAGTGTCGCTGAAAGCGCTGGACGATTTTAGCTAGGGCTGCGGGTAGCGCGGTGTTTGCGGACATGATTCACTCGTAGCGGTTTACTTCGTTAATATTATACATTTAATTTTGCCGGCGGGTGCGATCGCCTGCTCATCTGCTCCCACTGAAGCCGTCTTCACAATACTTCGGACAGTTTTTAAGCAGCCAAAGTACCATAAGACAAGACTGAAGGAAGATTTGGATGGTTTAAAATCAAATCCGGGTCTAAATCTAACTTGTCAATAAAGGTACAAAGTAGATGCTTATTGAATTCCAGACGTTTATAAGAAGCCATAGAAAACACAAACGACTTGGCAGATGAATGACAACTAGAGAGTTGATGTTTAGCTAAGTTTAAGGCAATTAGACTGGCATTAAAGTGAAAATCAAGCCGCGGTAAATGACGAGCTTGACAATCCGACAATCCCGTAAATTGCTTGGCATCACGAAAAATAAATTCAATCTGGAAACGAGCCTGATAATATTCAACAATTTGCTCAGGCGGTAAGTGAATATCAGTGCTAAATAATAAAGCATTTTTAATTTTTCCGTTGGCTTGAACCTCAGAGATACAAGCCAACCTAATTTGGCAATTTAAACAA
>NZ_JAUBQM010000078.1:0-32308 GCF_036701245.1 Microcoleus sp. Pol14D4 | reverse complement strand
ATAACAAATAACAAATAACAAATAACAAATAACAAATAACAAATAACAAATAACAAATAACAAATAACAAATAACAATTGGCAATTGGCAATTACCAACTGCCAACTGTCAACTGTCAACTGACATCTGACATCTGACAAAGCATCAAGCCAAACCACTGATTTGGATCTGTCCAAACTTGCACCGGCATTAAACCACGCTGCGAAAGTTCTGTCTTTACAGTATGGAGATTAAACTTGCGCGATATTTCGCTGCGGATAGTTTCTCCCGCTGCAAATTCAACCGTTAAATTAAGAGAACGCAACTGAACTGTTTGCGCTTTTTTACTTTTTAAGTGCATTTCAATTTGACATTCCTCTTGATTGTAAAAAGCCCAATGCTCAAACTGTCCTAAATCAAAATTTCCCTCATATTTTTGATTTAAATGTCGCAGCATATTCAAGTTAAATGCTGCCGTTACTCCTTGACTGTCATCGTAGGCAGGCTCTAAAATATCCTTAGATTTGTCCAAGTCAATTCCCAGCAAAAAATACTCTCCCGGCTGCAATGCACCGACAATTTGCGAGAAGAACAAATCGCATTCTTGAGCGTTGAGATTGCCGAGGGTACTGCCTAGAAAACTAATCATTCGGGTTGGCAACGGCGAAGGTGCAATTTTAGCTAAGGCTAATTCGTAGGTGCTGACAAGTCCGTGAATCTGGAGCGACGGATAATCTGCCAACAGTTGACAAGCGCTGCTTTCTAGGATAGTAGGACTGATGTCGATCGGCAAATAATGCAGGGGATACTCCAGTTGACTGTAAGCATCAAGGAGAATCCGAGTTTTGGTGGAACTGCCGCTGCCGAGTTCCACGATTTCGCAGGGGCCCGTTAAATTGGCGATCGCCCCCGCGCACCGCTGCAAAATAGCCGTCTCAGTGCGCGTCAAGTAGTATTCCGGCAACTGGCAAATCAACTCGAACAGGTTTGAGCCGCGATCGTCGTAGAAATACTTGGGAGGCAGGGATTTGGGGGTTTGAGTCAACCCGCTAACTACATCGCTGCCAGCATTGATTTCTGCGGGTGTCAGTGCCACAGCGCTCACCAGTCGCTCTAATTGCAGTCGGTTTTCTTTCGTTGAGGCTGAGTTTGTCGTGTCGGACAGTCTTGGGGATTTCATAAAGTAATTTTTAGATGCACATATCGGTATAGCACGCAGTCACGTTGCCAAATATCGCGCTCAAGTCAGATTTTTTATACCGATCTCTGTTCTGTATTTTCTCACCGGATGGCGATCGCATCCACAATTAAAACTTAAAATTTATCCACAAAAATTATTGAATACTTAACCAAACTTGTTTTCTTTGAGCTTGTTACATGGAAAAGAGTTGGGCATTTCGCAAACAAATTTTTTCCCAATTTCCTCTCCAGCCATTTATCTAATGTTCGTCAAATAAGCTTTGTAATGCAAGTATTAAAGAATGTGTTCATCGGAAAATTCGGATGACTAAATTCCTTAATACGAACAAATTTGATAGTATTTATAATTACCTAGCAAACTACTTAGCGCAGCGAAAACCAGCAATAATTTGCCGCACGCCCGGATAGTACCAATTCCGAAAGGTCGATCGCAGTGCCTGCGGAAAAGTCGCCCAACTACCCCCTTTCAAAACCCGGTGTTCTCCATCAAAATAAACTTGAGAATATCCCCTGTAAGGGTAACTTTCAAATCCCGGATAGGCGTCAAAGGTTGAAGCAGTCCACTCCCAAACATTCCCCAACATATCCCAGCAGCCGAGCGCGCTTGCTCCTTTGGGAAAGGCATCAACTGGCGAGGTATTGGCAATATTATTGCCGTGATTGCACAGGCTGCCATTTGGCGGTTCTTCTCCCCAAGGATAGATGCGATATGTTTGATTTGTGGCATTCCAACTCGCAGCTTTTTCCCATTCGGCTTCCGATGGCAAACGCTTGCCGATAAAGTTGCAGTAAGCTTCGGCTTCGTACCAACTGACACCGCAAACTGGATGGTTGTTGAAAGCTGGATTTTCTGACCAGTAAAGCGGTTGAGAGACGGCTTCGCCTTGCAGCCATTTCCAGCCGTCCGCTGACCACCAATCAGGGTTTTGATAGCCGCCGGATTCCATGAAATCTCGGTATTGACAGCAAGTGACCGGATAGCGATCGATCGAGTATGCTTCTAAATAACACAGGTGGCGCGATCGCTCGTTATCCAAAGCCTCAGCAGCATCGCTTCCCATGTAAAATTCTCCGCCCGGAATTTCAATCGCCGGGGAATCGGTAATTGGTAATTGGTAATCGGCAATTACTCCTCCCTCTTTCTTATTCCTTCTATCAGTTACGTCCCGGAAATCCGTTAAATCCGTTACCAAATCCGTTGCCGAACTTCTTTCTTCCTTCTTCCTGTGCATTTGCAACACGAAAGCAACAGTTTCGCAGTGCTGGCTTTCGTGTTGAATAATAAACCGCCAGAGACGTTCTTGCTTGTCGATCGGCGCTACTTCCAAATAATCTAACACCTTTTTTCTCACCGCGTCCAGATATAATTCAACTTCAGGTAACGTCGGCAGAAAAACCCGTTGTTGTTTCGGCAAAATATCAGCAGCAAACAGTTGGTGATACTGAGGCAAGACAGGTTCCAAGCCAGCACATCGTTGCAACAGCCACAAATCTTCAGTATAAGCAATGTGGCCTAAGTGCCAGCCAACTGGACTGAAATCAGGATGAGCTTGGCGGCAAAAAGTATCGTAGTCGATGTCTGTAAATAGCTTGAAAGTGCCGCGGCGACACTGCTGCAAATCGCGATAAATTGCCTCTCTACAAGATTGGATAGATTTCGATATCACGCTCTACTCCGGTACTGATAATGCTCTGGACTGGACACTCGTGCCAATTGCCTGCAAATAAAGGTTCAGAAGCAATGATGACAGAATCCGGGAAATTTAAATCGTCCCGCAGCCAATAGAGGGAAGGAGGGGTTTTTTGGGAAGCAAAGCGAGAGGCAACAAGCTGGTGTCCGTCACTGATAATGATATTAGCTGAAAATTCTACTTGGTGAAAGTTTGCTAGCTCTGCCACAGTTTTCAGCGTGTTTTGCAAAGCAGCTTCTAGAGTCACATTGGCGGCTGTCAATTCATTGACAAACAAACCGAAGATATGCTCTGAATCTGTAGTGCCGTTAATTGATTGATAAATGGTATCGCTAAGTCGATCGCGAATTGGTCTGTAAAGAGTTTGACGAAAATTCTTCACGAAGCCGTTGTGTACGAACAGCAGGCGATCGTTCTGAAACGGCTGACAGTTGCTCAAATCTACAGCTTGTCCTGAAGTTGCACTGCGAACATATCCGATCGCGCATCCGGATTCAACATATCGACTGATACTCGGAAGGTTAATGTCGCTCCAAATTGGCTGTACATTTTTATAGGTAAAGGGGTCAGTATCTAGGTGCGGGTGATACCAACCAAGACCAAAACCGTCAGCATTGAGTAGGCCAGAAGTCATTTCGCGGGGATCGTAACTCTGCACAATTAGGGAATGTTCCGGCTTGTACAGAATAGCATCGAGTAAAATCGGCTCCCCGAGGTAGCCAAGCAAACGGCACATAAAATTTTTGCAGCAATGTGATTAGCATTGTAAGTCATTAGCCGAAAAATTGCCCGATCGCCCATCTTCAGCGCTGGAAGGTTTTTTGTAGGCCGGTGCCAGCATCGCAGTACAAACGATACAGTTAAGGTAGAACCCCTGCAACACAAGGAGACTCTTGAATGTTCTTCGACGAACTCATCCCAATGGCGAAAGAATTGATCGAACAGCCGATCGCCTTCGCGGGCGGATTTTTATCTGGCCTGCTTCGACTCAACCTTCACGAAGATCCCGTTAAAAGCTGGATCGACGAGCAAGCTGGTTCAACTTCCTACACTACTCCCCCAGCCGAACCCACCAACGGCAAAAGCACGGGGCCTCAGTCAATCTCGATCGACTAAGGAAAAGCAGTAACATCCTCCCAACGCCAAACTGATTACAGTTATGGCGTGGGCTTCCAAACATCACGGTTTGGCTTTTCGCGTTTTTCTCTTACGGGATTTGCACACTTGGCTAGACTGAATTTCTCTGTGTCCGCTAAAAAGTCTGGGCAGACACTTAGACACTTTCGATTCCCGTATAGCCTTTCTCAGATAGATGAAGTACAATAACAGCAGTATGTAAACCAGTTCCAAATATTTTGCTGAGAAAGTTGACGGAATGCAAACTCTATCGCCTTTCCTAATTATTGATAATGTGTTGTTTTGATAAAACTGAAAATATATTTAAGTTTTAACCATAACTTCTCAGGTTTGTGATAAATCGGGCGAAGGGGGCGAAAAGTATATTATTACTTTAGCCCTTTTTCTTGACTACTGTATTTACTTATTTTGCCTATTTGTATGATACTTATCCATCACTACCAAAGCATTTTTTATAATTTACAGCATATTCCACGCAAATAGAGTACACCTTAATCCCAAACACTTACCAAAATGGTTGACAAACCCTTGCAACCGTACTCCATAAACCTGGAAATTGCTGTAGGTAGGTGACCGGATCGTAAAATGCTCAAATGTAATTGTATTATTTTCCTTCTTAAGTTAACTTATGTAAAAAAAGGTTGACACTTATGTATTATAATGTTTGTAAAAATAAAATATTATACACATTTTTTCGTTTTAGGTATCGCCATTAAACCTTTTATTGATAGACTTAAAGGGAAGTTATTCAAAATTTTAATCATTTTTATTTTCAACAAGCTGCGCTAAAATTATCAGTTGTACTGCCTTGATTTTACATAATTGCATAAATTTAGCTCGCTGAGCAATATTTTTGGTTTTATAACCCTGTTTAAGTAATCTTTTTTTTGACAAAACTGAGAACTCTCCCAAACAGTTAGCTAGGAATTTTTATGATATTGCTTACCTAAAGATAAACGTCGATAATTTTTTGTCTAAAATCAATATAATCAGCTTTCATTGCTAGTAATGTATGATATTTGCGATGGGCGAATAAACCTGCTGTAAGTGGAGGGGACTTCCCCTCCACTTATGGTGATGCTGTGACTATTGAGCGCATGAGAGTTCATTTATCTTATATTTTACTGTTATGAATACGTCAGCACTATGATACCTCATCTGTGTCACAAAGCCTATATCTGTGTACTCCTAACTTAATTATAATCCTACCACTTTTTAGAGTTAGCGTCTGCAGGCTTGGTTTGTGTAAAGCCAGGTTTTAACCTTTAGACTAAAGGGGTTGATAAAAATGAATTCAGCATCAAGACCACCAAAAAGCTACCGTAACTGCGTCGTCACCCAAAATCGATAGCGACTTTCAGGCTCAGGAGTTACTTATCAATTAATTACTGATTTTATAAGGTAAAATATCAAAATAAAAATCCTAATCGGTACTGGCTCTACCTGAGACAAGCTATAATATACAAGCTCTGTTCATGAGTTCAACGAGGATAACTCTAGTAGAAGGAAGCAGAAATAGTATGTTGAGACAAATGAATTTACAAACCAGACTTGTGAGTGCATTTCTGATGATGGGACTGTTAGTATTTTTCGTTGCCTGGGTAGGATGGAGTTCAACATCTAATCTCAGTCACCACATAGAGACTCTCGGTAACAATAACTTACCGAGTATTGAAGCTTTATTGAAAATAAACGAGGGACAAACCCAAATTGAGTCATCAGAGAGAGCGCTAATTAATCCGGCGCTCAGTCAAGAAGAAAGGCAAGATGCCTTAAACAGAATGGACAAGGCTTGGCAGCAAATTAAAGATGGGTTTAAAGCATACGAAGCCACTCCACGTAGCTCAGAGGAAGACGCACTGTATCAACAAATGCTTAAGTATTGGGAGGAGTGGGAGCAGGAAGATCGAGAATTCCTGCGAATTAATCAAGAATTTGAAAAAGTGGGAATTTTGAATCCTTTGGCTTTGCAGCTAAACCTAATTAATCAGGGTAAAAGTAAGTCGCCAGAAATGGCAACAGCCAAGACAGCTAGTAACCTTTTGAATAAACTTAGGCAGCAAGCTAAATTAATTCGCTTTAAATTTATTAATTCAGAAAACGCCACTTTAGCAGTGGTTGAATCCAACAGAAAACAAGCCGATGATGCTTATATAACCGCATACAATGATAGCAATAATACTAAAGTAGCTGTATTGTTAGGTATGACATTTGGACCGCTAATAGCTATTATTTTAGGTATTGCTTTAAGCATAGCGATCGCCAAACCTTTAGATAAGGCCCTGAAAGGTATTATTAATATGATTGTCAGTTCTTCTACCGAGATCGCTGCGACAATAGAGCAACAGGAACGTATTGCTGTACAACAAGCTGCTTCTGTTAATCAAACAACTACCACCATGGATGAATTGGGCGCATCATCGAGGCAATCAGCTATGCAAGCCGAGTCAGCTCTTGAGAATGCCAGTAATGTCTTAAACTTGGCAGCAGAAGGCAGTAAAGTAGTGCATAAAACCCAGCAGGGAATGTTGAGTTTGACTGAAAAAGTCGGAGCTATCGCCGATCAAGTTTTACATTTGAGCCAGCAAACCAATCAGATTGCTAATATTACCAATTTAGTCAGCGATTTGGCCAATCAAACTAATATGCTGGCAATTAACGCTACAGTGGAAGCAGTACGCAGCGGAGAACAAGGAAAGGGGTTTGGGGTGGTGGCGACGGAAATTCGCAGACTGGCAGATCAAAGCAAAAAATCGTCGGATCAGATTAATGATTTGATCGACGGTATTAAGAATTCCATTAATAAAACAGTGATGGTAACAGATGAGGGCAAGAAAACATTAGATAGTAGCCTAAAATTGACTGAAGGTACGGCGGATAATTTTAACAATGTTGCTAATGCTATTAACAGTGTAGTTGTGAGCAGTCAGCAAATTTATCTGAATACCAAACAGCAGGCGATCGCTATTGAGCAAGTGGTAGATGCGATGAATGTTCTGAATAAAGGAGCAACGGAAACAGCCAGCGGTATTACCCAAAGTCGAATCGGCACTCAAACACTTAACAAAGCTGCTTTAAATCTTACATCTTTAGTTTAATTGAGAAAAGTAATATCCTAAACTAGCGATTAAGGAGATGGGGACAAAATTTTCCCTATTCCCCATTTCCAATTCCCAATTTTGCCAAAGAATTGAAGGTGAGATATCCCCGTATATGAACGGGCTGGGGAGGTTTGAAGTATCTTTTCTAAAAGGGCTATATAGATGTGTATAGCAATTATCAAGTACAAATTTAGATTAAAGAATTGAAGAAATAGGGAATTGGTAATTAACTGGGAAGTACCTCACGAAAGTTGAGAACTGCTATATCAACGATCGTTGCCCAGAGCAACTTAATATATTATACCTTGTTAGTCGCTGTGTTTCCCAAGATGCTTTGTGATTCGTCGTCCACCCATCAGTGATCTGATTAAAATCAAGTATTGTTCAGGGGCGCGATTCCTCGCCGCCCCAAAACTCATATCCTCACTCATCCGCAGGGCGAGTGAGGATATGAGTTTTGATTGAGCTAACTATTGCAGCCAGTACCAAGGGTTGGTCAGTGCAGCAAACCCTTTTAGTCAAAGTCGATCGCCCAGTTGTATGCTAGATAGCACTTGACAGTTAAATTAAAAGGTTATTATGTATAGCACAACAAGTTCAGTTCGATCGACATGACTATCTACATTGGAAATCTGTCTTACCGCGCCACCGAAGAAGACCTGAAAGCAGTATTTGCAGAATACGGCACAGTCAAGCGAGTTGTCTTGCCTACCGACAGGGAAACCGGTCGGATGCGCGGTTTTGCATTTGTTGAGATGATGGAGGATGCCCAAGAAGACGCTGCAATTGCCGAATTAGACGGTGCAGAGTGGATGGGGCGCCCCTTGCGAGTGAACAAAGCTAAACCGAAAGAAGAGGGAAATCGAGGCGCAGGTATCAAGAGAAACGACGGATATTAGTCTGCGATGCAGCGGTTGACATCCTCTCGAAACCCACCTGATGCACCAGTGCGCCACTAGGGCCCAATTGCAAGCAGCAGTTGATTTTGGGGATGAAATGTCAAATCCGCTGCACAAAAACATCGATTTTTTGTGGGCTGCACTTGATTCATAACTGTTTGAGAAAGACTGAATTTATGCACGCTAATCTAGAAACCCGATTTCTTCCGCGATACCTCGCTGCTAAAAGCAAAATTTATCAGGAGAAACCGGGTTGATGAGCGTTAGTCTTAGAAAGAGTAAACTCGCCCTTTTTCATCAATATAAACTGACCGGTCTTGCCTAGTGCGGGGGTCTGATCTGGTGATGCGAATCGTCACAATGTTTGTCTGCGAGTCAACGTTATAGTCGTATTTCAAAGTTGCGGTTCCTCCTGTGGCATTAATCGGAATATTGGCAATGTCGCCGGTCCGATTGCTGATGCGAACAACGATGTTTTTGCTGGCTCCGACGGGCAAGGATGACAAGCTGGCACCTGATGGACCGTATTCTAAGTTTAATCCCGTTTCATTTAACAGTCTGAGGGTAATGTTGCGAGTATTGTCAACCTGCGCTTGAGGTTGCCAGAATCCGGGTTTGGTGCCACCGTCAGTTGCAGGTTGAGATAATGCTGGATGGGGATGCAGAAAGCCCAGGGCGGCAAGTATTGCTGCGGTTGCAATAATTTTTGATTTCACTGTTGGTACCTCCGGGTCAAGAGTTGGTGATATTTCTATCCTAGCTTTAAAATCGGATGTTAGTGGAAGGAAGTTCGGCAACGGATTATTTAACGGATGTAACGGATGTCAGGAAGAAGGAAGAAGGAAGAGGGAAGAGGGAAGAGGGAAGAAGGAAGAAGGAAGAGGGAAGAAGGAAGAGGGAAGAAGGAAGAAGCAATAATAAGGAATAAAAGCAAGGGTTTGAGAAATTAATAATTTCCTAACCGTCAGGGGGGTTGCTATATTTACTCAGAAACCGGGTTTCTGTAGTGGTTAATATTTTTGGACGCACGGGTTGTCTAGAAATCCGATTTCTGAGCGGGTGGCTGCTTGCCAAAGCTATGATTTAGAGTAGAAACCGGATTTCTGGGGTCAAGTGAGTCCGGGAGTGATTAATTGTTAATTATCGATCGAGCAGCTTCTAGCAGCAGGCGCTGTTCAGCGCGGACGATCGCCCTAGAAGTTTGTTCTGCTGCATCGACATTGACCGAAATCGACGAAATTCCCCACCGCACGAAGGATTCAACTGTATCGGGATACAATGCGGGAGCGTCGCCGCAGATCGAGCAAGGAATGCCGGCGGCCCGGGCCTGTTTGATTAATTGTTCGATCGCCCTCATCACTGCTCGATCGCGCCCGTTGAAAGCACCTGCTACCTGGTCGGAGTGGCGGTGAATTCCTAACAGCAATTGGGTTAAATCGTTGGTGCCGATGGAAATTCCTTGAACTCCTGCTTTTACGTAATCTGGCAATAGAAATAACACTGAAGGAACTTCCGCCATAATCCACATCTGAAAGTCGGTTGAGCGGTTTTTCCAAATAGTTTCTAAGCGCTGGCGGCAGTATATAAACTCCTCAACCGAGCGCACGAAAGGCAAAATTAAATTAACATTCGTATAGCCAGACTCGCAGAGTTTTTGAAGTACGCACAGTTCCCAATCAAATAACTCCGGTTCAAAGGTATAACTAAAACTGCCGTGGGCGCCTGACTCGCGCAAATCGAGAGAGCGATAAAATATCGGCCGCGGCGAAACGGCAGCAGCAAATAAACTGAGGCAATCCGCCATGCGATCGACAAATTCCGATTTGCGCCCGTTTTGCAACCAAAGTTTCGGGTTTTGACAGTCCAAAGCTTCCAATGCCATTAATTCCGATCGCAGCAATCCGATGCCGTCTATTGGCAGATTTTTGAGGCGGTCAATCGAACTTGTTTGGCTGACATTAACTAGCAGTTGAGTCGCCGTTGGTGGGCCCCAAACATATTCGGCAGACTCAGATTGTCGAGATTTATGCCCGGAATTGGACGATCGATCTGAGGTTGAAGATTGGTGGTTGGCTATTGACATTTTGGCTGCTGTACTGTATGTATCTGCATTTGTTGCTCTGTCCAGAAGTCGGCGGCTGTCTGCTATCTCGATCGCATCCGGTTGGGCGAGGGCAAAAACTTCTCCGCTATCGCCGTCTACCAACACCGAATCGCCCGAAGCGATCGCCCGAGTGGCCCCGACCACTCCCACAACGGCGGGAATCCCCAATTCTCTCGCTAAAATGGCGCCGTGGCCTGTCATGCCTCCTTGTTCCGCAACCACCCCAGCAGCAACTTTCAGCCAAGGCAGCCAATTCGGCTCGATTGTCCTGGCTACTAAAATGCCTCCGGCTAAGAATTCCGCGTTTTCTGGGTGGGAATTAGTCATAACTTGGGCAATTGCTTCGGCTTTTCCTGATGCTGCTGCCACACCTCTGAGTATGGCAGGAGTTCGGGCTGGGGCGATCGAGTTTGGCTGCGGGAGGGCGATCGAATTTTCCTTTAGTGGCGCGACTTTTTCCCCTTTCACAAGACGAACTTGAGTGAAATAAAACTGCGGTTCGCCGCTGTTTGCTGTCTGGTTTAGCGTCCACTCCAAAATTAAATCCGAGTCAAATTCTGCGATCGCTTTTTTACTCAATTCAATGATTTCTTGCAGTTGCGATTCCTCTAAAACATATTCTGTTTGTGCTTCCTCTCCCAGCGCTAAAACTTGCACGCAACAATCAGCAAAATCAGGAATTATAAATGGAGAATCGGAAATTGGGAAAGCACCAAACTTGCCCAGCAGCAGTTTTTTTTTCGGTTCACCATCGCCGACTTTGAGATTGTAGGCTAATGTTTTGTAACCGATCCGCTGGAATTTAACCGCGCTTGTTTCTGGCTGCACTTGATAGTAATCGGGGATGGTTTCTCCCCTAGCGAGGGACAATCCCAAACCGCTGGTGGCTTGGATTTCCCACTGTGAGCCCGCCTTTGTTTTCACCTCGCCTGCGGCGATCGCTTCTTGAAGTGGCTGCACCAAAACTGCGGGATTGATTTGCTGTACCCGCAGACCGCACCGCTGCCAGTAAAATAGACTTCGGGCTCTGAACATTTCTGCCCAAGCTCGTTTGAGTCCGGCCCCAATGGCTTCGGGTTCTGCCCGTACTGCCTGAGATTCCAGAATGCCGACTGTTTTCGGGTTCCAGGAAGTCAGGGAAGGGCGAAAAATTAAGGCTGTGGAGTTTAAGTTTGACTTAGAGTTGAGTTGACTAACAGCAGACTCTAGGGTGGAGAGCAGTGAATCTGGCAGTTTGCCCGCGAGGATTTGGTGGCGGATGCTGCGGGCGATCGATTGCAGTTGTCTGGGTTCATCGACATTCAAGTGCAGGGAAGAGTGTGGCCAGTCAGCAAACAGCGGTTCTAGGCACTCGATCGACTCTAAAAACTGCCAGAATGTGGTAGCCGGTACGACAAAACCCGGTACAACAGGATGATTTTTCTGGAGCAAACAGCTCAAGTAAAATGCTTTTTCTCCCACTGCATCTCTGTCTGAAGGTTGAATTTTGTCTAACCAGTAGAGGTTTTTCACGCTGCGAGCCTGTCGGTGGAAACTGATTGAAGTTGAAAGTTTTTCCCATTAATCACTTACGACAATTTTAGGATGAACAAGCGACAATGGACGGGATTGGTCAAATCTTTTCTCAATCTATTTCTTAAGTCTAACTGTCCTCTTTGTCAGCGACCGGCCGCCGGAGAGTTTTGTTTGTACTGTCACAAGCAACTTCAGCGATGTCAGTTAAGCGATTCCGGTCGATTTTGGAATTCACAGCAGCGTGTTTTTGTGTGGGGTGAGTATGGCGGGGCTCTCAAACGGGCGATCGCAGCTTTGAAATATGACGGCAATCCGCAATTAGCCAAACCTCTAGGCGGCTGGCTGGCAGAAGCTTGGCTGAGTTTTCCGGAATTAGCTATAGACAATTTAACAGTTGTACCGATTCCCCTGCATCAAGAAAAGCTCAAGGAGCGCGGTTTTAACCAGGCGGAACTTTTGGCTGAAAGTTTTTGCGAGGTGACTGGTTTGCCTTTGCAGCGGCACGGTTTGGAGCGGGTGAAAAATACTCAGGCTTTATTCGCTCTGACGCCACAGCAGCGGCAAGCGGAAATGAAAAATGCTTTAGGTTTGGGGAAAGATTTTCGTCGTCGCCTCCCGCGCGATCGAGTGCTGTTAGTTGATGATATTTACACTAGCGGTACTACGGTTAAGTCGGCAATTAAAATATTGGAACAGTCAGGAATTTCGGTTTATGGAACTGTGGCACTGGCAACTCCGAATAAGAGCGATCGATAAGTTGTGGCTGACTTTAATTTTTAACAGGTTTGTAGTGAGGAAATGATATCGATCGGGATTTGCTAATAAGATTTTTTTGGGAAAACGAACCGCGAAGATGCTAAGGACACGAAAAAAGAGAAGGGAGAGAGTTTAGGCGGAAAGCGGGAATTGGTTGCGGATGTTCCAACGGCTGCCGTCGTGAAGGAGTAAAGTTAATGCCGAAGCAGTAAACTCACAGTGGAGCGATCGCCCGGAGAATTGCAACCAAGCCGTTTTAAAATTCTCCTTAGTTAAATCGCGAAAGGCTACTGTCATGTGCGGTACAAATGGGCGAGTCTGAGAAACTCGATCGACAATTCCCAAATTTGCCTCCAAATAAGTCATCAAATCTTTGTGAATTTCCAGCAATGCAGGCGATTTGACAACATCAGCGTAAATGACGCGCGGCGCGAAAGCAGCAAAACCCGATAGATTAACGGGAATGGGCAGCCGATTTGCCGAAAACTCTTTCAAACTTTCCTCTAATTTAGGAACATCCTCCGCTAACGAGTGAAAAGGAGGTTGCAGCGTGATGTGCGGCGGCGAATTCAAAGCACCGCGGCTGTTGTAGTTTTCCGCAAAATACTGTTGAATCTCAGTAATCTGCTGTTCAATATCGGGAGGTGGCACTAGGGCAATAAAAAATCGCAGTTTTGACTGGTTCATCGGATAACATCGCAGTTAAGAAAGGATGGTGCAAAATGGAATATAGAGCATTTGCCCTAGATCCCATTGCCGATCGCCCATTCCCAATCTAAAATATAAAATCTAAAATCCCAAATAAAAATGCCTTGGTTTGTCAAAATTGAGCAAGGAATTGTCGAAAAGCCTGTCTTTGACCAATACGTGCCAGCTCACAGAGCTTATGTCCGAGAGTTGATTTCTAAAGGACACCGAGCGAAAACTGGCTACTGGGGGCGGCGGGGCGGCGGTATGTTGCTGTTTGAGGCGGGTTCGATGGATGAGGCGAAGGCGATCGTCGCTGAAGACCCGCTGGTGAAGAACGGTTGCGTTATTTATGAAATTTATCACTGGTGTGTGGTTGAAGAATAAATAACTGTGTTATACTAATAAATGAACTGGACCCACGCGATTCCAACGCCCAAATCTTGTCAGGACCGGAAGGTAGCAGCAACACGGGATGCTTGTAATAGGCGTGGTCTCCGGTTCACCCAGTTTTATGAGGTGTAGCTCCTATGCCTGGTTTTGGAGATATTTTACAAAAAGCAGTGTACCTTGGTGTCGGGCTAGCTTCCTACGCTGGTGAAAAAGCTGGCAGCAAGTTAACTGAATTACGCACTGAAGCCCAAAAGCTGGCAGACGAATTGGTGAAGCGGGGTGAGATGTCCACGGAAGAAGCTCGCCGCTTTGTTGATGACATGGTGCAACAGGCTCAGCAGCAGCCCCCCGTAGAATCGGCTGGCGACAAAAAACCGGCTGAACCTCGGCGGATTGAAATTGTTTCTGAGGAAGAAGATGTCTCGGTAAAAGATGCTAAAGAGACAGGCGGCGTAGACAAGCTCCGCGAACAGGTGCAGAATTTACAAGAGGAATTGCGGCGGCTGAAGCGGGATTAAGCAGCAAAAAGCTCGCTCAGCAAAGCAGGAAGGGAACTCAGGATAATACTCTTGAGTTCCCTTTTTGAATATTTCCCCTGTCAGATGTGGACGGATATCAGGCAATAGGTAATAGAATTGAAAGTAGGTGCGATCGCTTCGCATGAGGCTGGCTGCACCTGTCTGTAAAATATTTTGTAATAGCCAACTGTCAAATTCATGGAAGATTGGTCTAAAGATTTTTTTGGAGTGATGGAAAATGCTGTTTCTGAAGTAGAGCATTTTTTCAGCGAAATGGGCGAAGAGTTTGTCGAAATGCTGGACGTTTTGGCAAAAATGTCGGAAGAGTTTACAGAACAAGTACAAAATAATCTGATTAACGACATTGATGGTTATTTCAATGAATTTGACGGTTTATTTAATGAATTTATCGAACCGATAATTGAAATTTGTCGCGACTTCGACCCTGAGTTTGATGAGATAGATTTGTCGATGGTGACTTATGTAGACCCTTCACCGACGCAGCAGCCGGCTTGTCGCGGTTGTCGCAACTATCACGGTCAAGTTTACGGGGGAAATTTGTTGGTTTGTGCGATGCACCCTACGGGTGTGGAATCGGAGAGTTGTGCTGATTGGGAAACTGACAGCGAGATGAATTTTTAAGAGTTTTGGAGGGTTTAATGGCTTATGGTAACGTCAATTCAGTCTCCGTCAAAGATTTCTCTGGAAGAGTTTTTGTTGCTTCCAGAGACTAAACCGGCTAGCGAGTATGTTGATGGTGAAATTTATCAAAAAGATATGCCCCAAGGAAAACACAGTACATTACAATCCGAGTTTCCATCTGTGATTAATCGAGTTGGTAAACCGCAGAAGTTAGCATTTGCTTTTACTGAATTGCGCTGCTCTTTTGATGGACGTTCTATTGTTCCAGATATCGCAGTATTCGAGTGGCATCGTATTCCTCTGAATGCTAATAGAGAAATTGAAAATAGGTTTGAAACTCCGCCCGATTGGATAATTGAGATTTTATCACCGGATCAAAGTTCAACTCGCGTGATTAATAAGATTCTGTTTTGCCTTAAAAATAAGACTAAATTGGGTTGGATGATTGACCCGGAAGAACGATTAGTTATTGTTTTTAAACCGCAGCAGGAACCTGAGATTAAAGAGAATGAAGATATTTTACCTGTACTGGATGTGCTGTCGGATTTGCAACTGTCGGCGGATGATTTGTTTGGGCTGTTAAGTTTCGATCGCCCGTGAGTTACAGTGGAGTATAGGGAATATTGCATCTAACGGCATTTAAAGGTGAATCGCTCAACGGCTAATAATTCGCAATTTGGATTTCCGAAAATGCCGCCATCGCTGCAATTGCGACAGTATCAGCGAGTGGCGGTTGCTAATTGGTTTGCGAATCAGGGACGCGGTACGCTGAAGATGGCGACGGGTAGCGGGAAGACGATTACTGCACTGGCGATCGCCACTGAATTATACAATAAAATTAACCTGCAAGTCCTGCTCGTAATTTGCCCTTACTGCCACCTGGTGAATCAGTGGGCGCGCGAATCAGAGAAATTTGGTTTAAAACCTATTTTGGCTTTTGATAGCGCCCGCAGTTGGCAAAAAAAGCTGGCTGCGGGTTTGTATGAAGTGCGATCGGGCGATTCCCTACGGGATAGCTGCGCTTCACGAGCATTTCTCACAATCATCACTACCAATGCTACCTTAATGGGAGATAGTTTGCGATCGCAACTGCGCTATTTCCCCGAAAAAACCCTGATTATTGGAGACGAAGTTCACAACTTAGGCGCGCCCCGTTTAGGAGAAAGTTTGCCGCGCAATATTGGACTGCGGCTCGCCCTTTCCGCCACCCCAGAAAGGCATTTCGACGAAGAGGGAACCGAAGCTATTTTAGATTATTTCGGCCCGGTTTTGCAGCCGGAACTTACCTTAGCCGACGCCATCCGCCAAAAAGCATTAGTACATTATTTATACTATCCAATTTTAGTAGAATTGACCGAAGCCGAAACCCGCAAGTATTCCCGCTTAACTCAAAAAATTGGCTGGGCGCTTTGGGGCGATGACAAAGTAGAAGAAAACGATGCTTTAACGACTTTATTAATGCAGCGAGCTCGGTTAATTGGGGCTGCGGCTAATAAATTAACAGCTTTGCGAGAATTAATGATTCACCGTCTCGACACAAGCCATACTTTATTTTACTGCGGCGACGGTGCGATCGAAGGAGGTGCGCGCCGAAATAACAACCGCCAATTAACAGAAACCGCGAAGTTATTGGGTTCAGAATTAGGCTACAGAGTTAACACTTATACGGCGGCAACTCCTTTAGCCGAAAGAGAACGATTGCGCCAGCAATTTGAGAGTGGAGAATTGCAAGGTTTAGTCGCGATTCGGTGTTTGGATGAAGGCGTTGATATTCCAGCAATTCGCAATGCTGTAATTTTAGCAAGCAGCAGCAATCCGCGCCAGTTTATTCAGCGCCGGGGACGGATTTTGCGGCCGCATCCGGGGAAGGAAAGGGCAACTTTATTTGACATGATAGTTTTGCCTCCAGATTTGGGCAGGGAAACCTTAGAAGTCGAGCGCAATTTGCTGCGAAAAGAGTTGAAGCGGTTCTTGGAATTTGCCGATTTAGCCGACAATGCTGGAGAAGCTAGGGTGAAATTGCTGCAAATTCAGAGACGGTACGGGCTATTAGACATTTGACATTTATTAAGGTTCGGTTTATGTTTGAGAATAGAGAATTATTTGAGCGCAGTTTGAGTTGCTAGTTTTTAATATTTGAAAAAAAATGAGTGAAAATCTGCATGAAAATCTGATTATGGCATTTAGATATGAAGATAGTGCGATCGCAGCCTTACCGACAAGCATTTTAGCAGAAAAGCGTTCTTCTTATCAAACTCATCAGGAATTCAGCGACGTACAACAACCTATTACTAGCGCGCCGCCCGAAGTTCGACAAATTATTGAGCGGGTATTGGAAATTGAAAAAGATAAGTTGTACATGAGAGCTCCCCGCCACATTAACGATGACATTTTAAAAATCATTAAGGAAGCAATTGTATGAAGTTAATATCAATTACTCTGTGCAACTTTCGTCAATTTTACGGCAAAACTCCGGAAATTAAAGTAGCTTGGGGTAGGCAAAACATTACAGTAATTCACGGTAATAACGGCGCGGGAAAAACGGCATTAATGAATGCCTTTACGTGGGTACTTTACGGACAATTTAGCGCGGCTTTTGCGGCCGAAGAACAATTAGTAAACAAGCGCGCTCTGGCTGAGGCGGAAATGGGAAAAGCCGTAGGTTGTTGGGCGGAAATTGTGTTTGAACACGACAGCACGCGCTACCAAGCAAAACGCATCTGTCGTGCTTATAAAAGTGAAAATACTGTAGAACATGGCAAGGCTGAATTGTTTCTGAGTGTAGCAAAAGATAACGGTTTGTGGCTGAAGCCGGATCAGCATCCAGATGATATTATCGGGCGGATTTTGCCGGAAAGTTTACATAAATATTTCTTTTTTGATGGGGAGCGCATCGAGCAAATTGTTCGCTATGACAAGAAGGCAGAAATTGCAGAAGCTACTAAGGAGTTGCTGGGGGTGGAAGTGTTGAATAGATCGCTCCGGCATTTAGGAGAAGCAAAAAAATCTCTAGAGACAGATTTAAATATAATTGGTAATGCTGAAACGAAACAACTTTTAAAAGACAAGCAAAAAATTGAGCAAGAAGCTGAGCAACTTGCAAGCAGACAGGTAGAAATCGAGCGGGAATTGGTTAACCAAGGGGAGTTGAAAAAAGCAGTTAATGGTAACTTGTTAGAACTGAGCGGGGCTGCAGATTTACAAAAGTTGCGAGACGAATTGGAAATGCAGAAAAGTTTATTAAAGCAACAAATTGTACAGGCTACAGATGCTCTAAAACGAGCAATTTCTGTGCGCGGTTACGCGGTATTTCTGTCAGAGGCGGCGGCGGAATTTCAAGTAATAGTCGGGAGTTTACGAGAAAAAGGCGAGTTGCTTTCGGGGATTCAGCGGCCGTTTTTGGAAGATTTATTAGCGCAGCAGCGGTGTATCTGCGGTGCGGAATTAGTGGAGGGTTCTGAGTCTCGCCAACAGGTTAGCGGTTGGATGGATAAAGCGGGTGTTGGTGATGTAGAAGAAACAACTATTCGGATTAGCGATCGCGTAGATGAAATTGAGAGACAAGTGGCTGATTTTTGGGAGGAAATTGACCGACAGCAAGGCAATATCAGCCGCGACAGAACGGAACTTTCTCGCGTGGAAAATCAGTTAGACGATATTCACAACAAGCTGCGAAATTTTCCTGACGGCGATGTCAGCCGCTTGCAAAAGCGCTTGGATGAAATTGAGGCAAAAATTGGCGATTTGCACCGGGAAACAGGCTCTAACCAGCAGCAGATTGAGAGTTTGAAGGCGTCGATCGCCAATCTGGACAAGCAAATCGACAAGCAGCAACTAAACGAGCAAAGGCAAGTATTAGCCCAGCGCCGGATTGCTGCGACTCAGGATGCGATCGATCGCCTAACTGAAGTGCGATCGCGCTTAGAAAAACAGTTTTCTTCTCAGTTGGAAAAGCGGGTGCAAGATATTTTTAGTCAAATTTCTTTTACTCCTTACATCCCCAAGTTGAGCGATAAATACGAACTGACGCTAGTAGAAAATACGTCGGGACAAGAATCTTTGGTTGCCGCTTCTACAGGAGAAAATCAAATTCTCAGTTTGTCGTTTATCGGGGGAATTATTGAGGGCGTGCGGGAGTGGAGTCAAAAGAATACTTTGATGGGCCCGGATAGCAGTACGTTTCCAATTGTGATGGATTCTCCCTTTGGGAGTTTGGACGAGATTTATCGCAAGCAAATCGCGAATAAGCTACCGAAGTTGGCGAATCAATTGGTAGTTTTGGTAACTAAAACTCAGTGGCGCGGAGAAGTTGCTCAAGAGATGGAAAGTTCCATCGGCCGGGAATACGTGCTGGTGTACAATTCTCCGAAAGCTGATTGTGAAGAAGATGCGATCGAACTGGGGGGGACGCGCTATCCTTTAGTTAGGCGCAGTCCGAATGAATTTGAATATACGGAAATTGTAGAGGTGGATTATGGCTTCTAATTCGGCAATTACGCAGGTTTTGGAAACGGATATTTGGGTGAAGGCAACGTGGGAAGAGTTTCTAAATTTTGCTGAGGATTCAGCATGGGAAAAGGGCAAGTTTTATTATTATCAAAAACACATGAGGGTAGAAATGTCACCAGTAGGGCCATTGCACGGGCGTCACAATTCAATTATGGCCTGTGTAGTTATTCTGTTTGCAACATTGAGAAATATCCGAGTAGTTCAGTTTACTAACACCAGTTTTCGGAAAGCAGGGATCGGCGAGTTTCAACCTGATTTAGCTTACTACATTGGTTCGGATTTAAGAGTGCCTCCTGATGATAGCAATTCTGCTGTTGATTTAAATCAATACGATCCGCCTAATTTGATAGTGGAAATTGGGGCGTCTTCTTTTAATGATGATTTAGGCGGGAAGCGGTTGCTTTACGAAGACGCAGGAATAAGTGAATATTGGGTTGAACGTGCAAACACGCGGGAGGTTTTTGCGTTTGCAATTAATGGCGGAGGTAGCGGGAGAATTCAAGAGTCGCGGGTTTTACCGGGGCGGGAAATCCGGTTAGTTGAGGAAGCTTTGAACCGGAGTCAAACGCAAGATGATGGGGAAATTAATCGCTGGTTAATTCAAACTTTTAGTCAAGGTTGAAGGTAGTTTGACGTGGAAAAAGAGTATCATAAATTGGTGCGCGATCGCATTCCTGAAATTATTCGCCAAAGCGGGAATGAATGCGAGGTTGTAATTTTGTCGGATGCAGAATACCGTCAAGCTTTGCGGCAGAAATTGATTGAAGAAGCGGGGGAAGCGGCGGCTGCTGATGAAGAAGATTTGGTGGCGGAATTGGCTGATTTGTATGAGGTGATAGATGCGGTGATGGTGAGTTTTGGCATTTCGGGCGATCGACTTTTGGACGAACAAATGAAGCGGCGGGAAGCAAGAGGAGGTTTTGCACAAAAAATTATGTTGTTGCGGACATTCTGAAAATTATCTGCGTTAATCTGTGTTTATCTGCCTCTAATCTGCGGTTACTCTATCAATCAAATTACTCAGTTAAAAATTACATATTAATCCCAATGGCTGTTAACAAAATTAGAATTGCTAAAGATAAAGCCGAGTTAGTCAAATCATTAACTTTATCGGATAACAACTCCGCGCCATTTCAGACTTACGCTGATGTCATCGCTTTCGCCGCATCCTTGGGAAATCAGCGGAAAAAACGATCGCCTTTAGGGGAAATTTCTAAACGAGAACCGGGGGCGATAGATGTTGATATCTTTGTATCTAGGGGTTACGATATGGCGATTAAATTAATTGCGATCGCCGAAACCAAAAATCCTCAAATTCTCTCCCATCTCGACGAAAAATTGGAAGCAGAACGCTTGCAAATCTTTGAAGAATATGCTAATGGTGGACTGGAAATTTTGCGCGAAGAGTTGCGGGGCGCGGCGGATTATACCGATCGCCTGTTGTTGGTTTTGATTTCAGAAAGAGACAATCAACATCGGTCAAATGAAGAATTCGATTTAAGCAAGTTTTTATTTTAATAGGTTCCCAATGAAGCACATCCCCAAAGATATAATCAAGAGATTCTTAAAGCAAGCTGCAAAATTTCTTGCTTACAGTTACTCAGCATTTATTATCTGCTATTTCATTCTCAAACTAATCTTTTGGGATAGAATAGGAATTCTTGCCTTAATTAACACTTTTAGCCCCTTAATTTTCTTCCCTACTTTCCTGCTTCCCATCATCGGATGGTTAATTATCAAAAAAAGATGGTTCACTGTTATTTCTGCGATCGCCTGCATTCTTCTAATAAGTTGGCTGCACGTCAAATATTTTTCTCCCGCACCAATAAACATCACAAATTCGCAGCCCAGCATCAAAATTTTATCCCATAACCTCAGTTGGCATAAAACTCAGTCACCTACTTTATTTAAGCTGATTGACCAGCAAAAACCCGATATTATATTTTTACAAGAAATCGTTAGGAAACATACCGAAAGAGTTTTCACCTGGTTAAAAGCAGACTACCCCTATCAAATTGGCACTCCCCCTGTAGGAATTCTCAGTAAATATCCTATTGTATCTAGCGAAATACTGCACTTAGCCGGCCATCCAGAAACGCAGCAGCGGGCCATTATTAAATTTAACGAACAAGAAGTAGTGATTTATAATATGCAAGCTACCGGGCCGTGGTTGAAACTCTCTAAAAAATGGCGTTTTCTCAAAATTCCTGTTTACAAATATGACAAACGTTCGCCTGAAATTCAAGACTTAGTGCAGCGAGTTGAGCGAGAAACTCTGCCAGTAATTGTCGTAGGCGATTTTAATATGACAGACGAAACTCAAGACTATGACAGGGTGCAGAAAGTCATGCAAGATGCTTTCCGAAAATCGGGATGGGGGTTTGGTTTTACCTGGCCTCACGGTTGGGAACTTAAGTTCTTGGTAAAAAGGTCGAATTGGAGATTAAATTATCCGGTTTTTCGGATTGATTATATTTGGTATTCAAAGCATTGGGGTGCTAAATCGAGTTCGGTTTTAGAGGCAACCGAGTCCGATCATTTGCCGGTAGGAGCAGAACTTATTTTGTTAAAGGAAGCCAGATTGTGAGAATTGGTCTATACTATTAAAAGCCAGAGGCAAACCCCATGCAAATTACCCTCACCATCCCCGATCACTTAGAACAGCAGCTTCTTCAGAAAGCTAGCCAACTCAACTTGCCGATCGAAACCCTGATTTTGCAATCCCTGGGTCAACTATTTCAAGAAGACGAAGACGAGCTATCTAAAGAAGATATCCTCAACAGCCTCCGAATTGCGCTTCAGGAAGTAGAAGACGGCAAAGTTCACCCGATCGCAGAACTTTGGGATGGTATTGATGTCTGAAGCACCCAGCATCCAGGTTCTGTTTGCAGATCAATTCAAGCGCCAACTCCGAACCCTCGCCAAACGCTATCGCCAAATTCAAACCGACTTGCAACCTCTCCTACAGCAGTTGCAAGCAGGCGAATATCCAGGCGATCGCATTTCCGGTACTGGCTACACCGTATTCAAAGTAAGAGCCAAAAACAGCGACATCAGTAAAGGAAAAAGTGGAGGCTATCGCATTATTTATCAAGTCACATCAACCACTTGTTTCATCTTGCTCATCATCTATGCCAAATCTGACCAAGAAACGGTCGCCGTTGAAGAAATCAATGACATTATCGATAGCTTCCGCAATCAGCAACAATCATAATCAAGAAATAACGTTAACTAGGATCAAAATTTAGGTATCGCGCTTTAAAATACTCCTAGATTTCAATCCCTGACTGCTGCAGCTATCAGCATAAAAACTTAGCTCAGCACTGGCGGCAATCCTACCTCTTGCGGCTGCACAAACCTGCCATTAAAACTAATAGCTTTATCCTCAAAAGTCCTCGCTTCCGCTACCGCTTGCCGCAAATGAGCTCGCTCCATATCGTCCTGAATTCCCCCCACCAAATATACAATTAACTTCGTTGCTAAATCCTTTCCAGAAACTAGCACTCGCTTTTTGTTCGGATCGTACAAAATCCCGTACCACGCAGACTCAGGATTGTCCATGTGGCTAAATCCTTCATCGACATCGAATCTGCGGAGTTTGTCGAAAATAGATTTCAGGGAAAGTTTCTTCCTAAATACTAGAATTCCCAAAGCATTAGCTAAAGCAATTTGACCGACTGGACGGAACAAAATATTTCCCTCGCCCCCTGGCTTTTCAAAACTAAATCGGCGCAATTCAGCCGTTTCTTCGCCGCTTTCAATTCTTTGATAGCTGGGTAAAGTTGCTAAATGATCGAACAATTTTTTAAACTCTTCAATTCCCTCTTTTAGTTCTTCATCTTCGGGACGCATGGGAATTAAACCTTTTCGTTCCGGCTTCCAATGGGGGAATTTGTATTCTAAATACCGTTCGGACATATCTTGCAGCGCTTGCAATGTGGTTAAGACTGTTGATTTTGCTGCGACTGTGGCGCTGTCCCAATTGACGCGGGGGTTTCTGTCATCTTGTTCTTTTAATAAGGGATGGGTGACGGCTATTTTGCGGGCGCATATCGCAAATCCGTTATCCTCGTTCAATAATGCTAGCTGGCCCTGACTCAGAGTTACCGCCATTAGGTTAACGTGCACAAAGATCGATCGCACGCGCCGTTGTGCTTGCTGTCGCGTTTCCCCCGGTACCGCCGCCGGGATAAACTCAATCCCGATTTTTTCGTGAGCTAATTTATACACTGTTTCGGGGTCGATTTGATACTCTTCTGCTAAATCTTCCAGAGTAATTGCAGCGCCGACAGGTTTTTTATTTTTGTTGTATCTTTGCAGGATTCCGGTTTTAATTAAACTCATTAAACCTTGAACTCCCATCAGCCGATGCTGGCCGTCTAAGGCAAAAATCGAGAGTTCTTTAGAAACATTCAAAAGCCCTAAATTCTCGTTTTTATCAAAGGATGTAAATTCAGCAGCCGATTTGGTTGCTACGCCATTTTTATCCCATTCTTCGGCGTGAGGATTATCTACCCACGGGGGGCTGACGACTACTAAAACTGCGGGGAATTTGTGCGATTTTCGGGCTGCTAAATATTGAGTTAGGGCTGCTTGGCGCGACCAATCTAAGGGACGCTGGATAATTTCGTCAATGGTTTCGTCGTCGCGGACGATGTTGTTGGTTTGGAGGTCGAATTTTTGGCGGAAAAGCGGCATCTGGGAGGCGAAACGGACGCGAGAGTCTAACCATTCTAGGGTGACTGAACCGATGTATGCTTCGCTGTTTCCCATCTGGGTTTTTTGTACGAAAATGCGATCGTCCTTTCCTAAATAATTATCTAATAAAAGTGCGATTTCCTGTCTGTCGCTATTTTCTTTTTCTAAAATTTTACTAGCGAGGTCATCCGCTGGGTTGGTGTTCATCGGCGGTTTCTATATAATGAGGCTATTTTTTCAAAAATATCATGGGTTAAATTGTATGTCAACTCTTGTTTTTTAAAAAGTTTTGTGAAATACTTGAGTTGTCGGGAAACAGACCCCGGCTATGTACCATAATTAATGGCATATGTCAATGGTTTTTTTATTTAAACCGCAGATGAACGCAGATAGACGCAGATAAGAGTTATTCATCTGCATTTCTGGGCGTGTATCTGCGGTTTCACAAAAAAATATGTCTACTCCTTCCTTTGAATACATTTTGCCGGTCATCCGGGGAATTCAAGCGGGCCGCGAATATTACGTGTCGATGTGTCCGGTGCGTTTTTTGCCGAAATTGTTTCCCTTTGAATCTGAAGAATTGCCACCGTCTATGCGGGCGAAACGCGCGCTTAACAAAGCTAGGATTCCCGAAATTGCTGAGTATTTTGTTAAGAATCCTACAAATTATACTTGTGGGGCAATTGCTGCTTCGATTGATGCGGATATTACTTTTGAAGCAGTGGGAAATGAGGCCGAAGAACGGAAAATCGGTCGCTTGCGAGTGCCGATGGATGCTAAGTTTACTATTAATGACGGACAGCATCGGCGCGCGGCTTTTGAGATGGCTTTGAGGGAAAATCCGCAGTTGGGATATGAGACGGTGGCGCTGATTTTGTTTCTCGATATTGGGTTGGAAAAATCGCAGCAGATGTTTGCTGATTTGAACGGTTTTCAAGTTCCTTTGGAGGCGTCACTCAGTCTACTTTACAACCACCGGGACGATCGCGCTTTTGTGGTGAAGGCTGTTGTTAAGCAGGTTGAGGTTTTCCGGTGTTTGACTGAGATGGAGAGGGGGAGTTTGAACGGGCGATCGCACAAGTTGTTTGCGCTGAGTGCGATCGATCGTGCTATTATGGCTTTGCTGTCTAATATTCACCGCAGCGAACAGGCAAAACCCTCTGGTTCTCGCACCAAAAAAGAACAGAAAGAGGAAGAACTTGCTCGAAAAATACAACTGGCGGTTAGTTATTGGAATGCGGTTAGCAGTTTTATTCCAGATTGGCAATTAGTTCTGCACAAGCAAGTTGCGGCGGGGGAAATGCGCCGGGATTGCGTACACTGCCACAGTGTTGTGCTTGAGAGTTTGGGGGAAGTTGGGGCGGCTTTGCTGTTGGTTTTTCCTGAGAGTTGGGAGGAACGTTTGAGGCTTTTGCAGCAGGTTGATTGGTCGATTTCTAATCCTGATTGGGAGGGTGGGATTTTGTTGAAAGGGGGGATTTCGCGATCGAGGGCGAGTGTTAGTTGGATGACTGATTATTTGAAAAATCGGTTGGGTTTGGAAACCGCAGAGGCACGCGGACAGTGATATAATTATCTCCTGTTTCGGCTATAAAATTACTTTTTAGTCTGCTGACACTGCTTAAATTGTCTAGTTTCTGCGTTATGGTTGTGCCTTGCGGTGCTTAACTTTTTGTTGAAAAGAGTGTAAAATTTTATATCGGATTGTATTTAATCATAGCGGGAGGAGGAAATGACTACAGGAGAAGAGTCCAAAAATAAGAATTTAGCGTATTATAGACAACGTTTTGCCGCTCTTAATGTCAGTAATACACGCCAACGTGGTCAAGCTAATCATAAGCCAATATTACTATTATCAATCATCGATCTAATTGCTCAAGGAATAATTAGGGATAATCGAATTTATGTTTCAGACGACTTAATTAAAACCTTTAATAAATATTGGGATATCTTAGGTTCTGAATCTCACAATCGTGGTTTGTACTATCCATTTTGGCATTTGGAAGGCGATGGTTTCTGGCATAAAACATTAAAGTCGGGATTTAATGGTTCAAAGCCTAAGACCACTAACAAGCTAAGAGAAGCTGTAGAATACGGTAGTTGGGATAATGAATTATTCGATTTACTTCAAGACCCAAATTCGAGATCGGAATTAATAGATACACTGATTGCGACATGGTTTTCATTAAATAGGGACGATATTGGAGATATTTTACAAGTTAATCAAGACTTTGAAAAAGTTACTCAGACAGAAAGAGAACTATCAGACTCAGCAGTAATTCCTGACGCAGAACCGAAATTTTATTTAACCAAATCTGCTGTTAGAAATGCTTTTTTCAGGAAAGCAGTAGTACATACATATGATTACAAGTGTGCATTTTGTCGATTGAAAGTCATCAGGAATCTCACTCAAACTATTGTAGATGGCTCACATATTAAGCCGTTTTCAAAGTTTTATGATAATCAAATTAATAATGGGATATCATTGTGTAAAAATCATCATTGGGCTTTTGACCAGGGTTGGTTTGCTATAGATGATAATTACAGAATTATCGTCGCTGATGACTTAGAAGAGGAATCCCCCAATGCCAGATGTATGAAAGATTTTCATAGTGAAACTATTCTCCTGCCGGCTTCAAACCAAGATTTACCAAGACTTGAATCGCTAGAATGGCATCGGCTGAATGTATTTAGAGCTTAATGAAGTAACTGAGGTTGAAGACATGACAGAAACAATGCAAATACCACTCTTTCCACCCCGTAGTGTAAGTGAGTTAGTGGCAGAAATAGAAAAATTAAGTAAAGAAATTAAAGAATTATATTGTTTAGATGATATACCTTGGGTTTTAGGATATTCCGGCGGAAAAGACAGCACTACGGTAGTGCAGCTTATCTGGTATGCGATAGCAGAATTGCCACCTGAAAAAAGAACGAAAAAAATCTATGTAATCACCACAGATACACTTGTAGAAAACCCGATAGTTTCTACTTGGGTACGTCAGTCATTAAAACAGATGAAGTCTGCTGCTATAGAGCAACAGCTACCAATAGAACCTTATATGCTTTATCCAGATGTCAAAGATACTTTCTGGGTAAACTTGATGGGAAAAGGCTACCCAGCACCGAGACATGGATTTCGCTGGTGTACTGAACGCCTGAAAATCCTTCCTTCTAATCGGTTTGTTCGTGATATGGTGAGAATCAATGGAGAAGTAATTCTTATATTGGGTACTCGCAAAGCTGAAAGTATTAAACGCGCTGTTTCAATGGAGAAACATGAAATAGGTCGCATGAGTGACCGTCTAAATAATAATTCTAGTTCCATTAAGTCTTTGCTTTATCAGAGTCCTAGTCTGCCTAATTCCCTAATTTATAGTCCGATTGAAGATTGGCGAACTGATGAAGTCTGGATTTATCTGAATCAGTGGGCTAATCCTTGGGAAAATAGCAACAAAGATTTATTTACCATGTATCGAGGTGCAACAGCAGACAATGAATGTCCTTTAGTTGTCGATACTTCTACCCCTAGCTGCGGCAGTTCTCGCTTTGGCTGCTGGGTTTGCACAATGGTAAGCCAAGATAAATCTATGGAGGCAATGATTCAAAATGATGAGGAAAAAGAATGGATGCAGCCTCTCCTCGATATTCGCAACGAATTAGACATAAAAGACGATCGCGATAAAAGAGACTTCCGCCGCATCTACGGTAGAGTTGAACTGTTTGAACGCAACATGGGCGACGACACAACCTCCGTCGAACCCATCCCAGGGCCCTACACCAAATTCTGGCGAGAACACTGGCTGAGACGAGTCCTGGAAGCACAAACCCACGTCCGCAAAACCGCACCCCTAGAAATGCGCGATATCACCTTAATTACCCCAGAAGAACTTAGCGAAATCCGCCGAATTTGGCTGGAAGAAAAGCACGAATTCGACGATTCTTTGCCCCGGATTTACGAAGAAGTTACGGGCGAACCTTTTGAAGATTCCCGTCCCGCCGCCGAAAGAAAACTCCTCGGTAGCGATGAATGGACTGCGATCGAAGAGATTTGCAGCGAGGACAAAATGCACCTCGAATTGATGGCAAAACTCCTGGATACAGAACGCCAATACTACACCAAGCCCCGCCGTACAGGCATTTACGGCGATTTGGACAAATGCTTTGAAACCAGTTCGCGATCGAAGGAAGAAGCGATTGGCAACGCCCACTATCAACGCAATTTAAAAAAAGCGGTGGAAGATATTAAAGCAAATCCGACGGAAAACATTCAGCAATTCAAAGATGCGATCGCCCAAACCAACAGTTCCGCCAAAAACGATACCGTTGATATTGCCAAACTTAAAGAAGAACTCGAAAGCAACAGCAATCAAAGCAGACAGCTATCTTGGGCGGATATTAAATTTTCACCGCCCAATTCAGGAGAGGAAAAACCTAGCGATTAGCACGCGCTAGCCTGCGGTTAAACCCAAACTTATTGACAGCCACCCCGCCGAGCGCTCGGATACAATAGGCTGTCAATTAACCAGATTATTACCCAACCCTCATCGTTGAAATTACAAAATTTTTACGACCATGATTAATCCTAATATTCCCCATCAGGAACTTACATACAGCATCATCGGCTGTGCAATGAGAGTACACCGGAGGACGCAAAAAGGTTTAAGAGAAAAACATTACCAAAGAGCCTTTGATGCAGAAATGATAGAAGCCGGTTTAACAACAGAAATGGAGTATCCCAGACAAATTTACGACGGTGAAGTTTGGATGGGAATCCTCTATCTAGACCATTGGGTGAATCAAGGTATTGTAGTAGAGGATAAAGCCGTAAATTATCCCATGACCGATAAAGATAAAGCTCAAATAATAGCTTACGTAGCAGCTACAGGAGCGCAAGTAGGTTTATTTATAAACTTTGGACGCAGCAAATTAGAATATCACCGCATCCTCCCACCAAAATCTGTACAAGGTTGGCAAAAACACATTCAACCATACTTGTGGACGCCGAAAACAAGTGGCAGGGGTTGGACAAGAGGAAGTTCAGGAACCTATGAAGAAACAGATGCGGAACTCCCCTTACCTCCCAGCATTAGACCCCAGAACCAGGAGGAAGATTCAACCGATGTGATTGATTGGTAGCAAGGGGGGGGACGGTTAGCAACGGATTTTGTAACGGATGTAACGGATGATTAGTGGCTGATTACCAAATCCGCTGCTAACCGCCACCCACCAACCACCCATCCGTTAAATCCGCTGCTAATCGCCCCCCACCAACCACCCATCCGTTAAATCCGCTACCAAATCCGTTGCTAACCGCCCCCCCACCAACCAACAACATCTACATCTACAATGCAATTCCTCGAACTCGTTCTCAAAAACTTCGGCCCCTATGCAGGCATCCAAACCATCAATCTCCGCCCCGAAAAAGACGGAAATCCCTGCCCAGTCATTTTATTTGGCGGCATGAATGGCGGCGGCAAAACCACCCTCATGGACGCCATTCGCCTCGCCCTCTACGGTAGCCGAGCCCAATGTTCCACCAGAGGCAATTTAAGCTACAGCGACTTTCTCAATCAATGCGTCAACCGCCACACTCCCCCATTAGAAGATACCCGCGTCGAACTAACATTTGAACAAGTCCAAGACGACAAATTAACTCAATTCAAAATAGTTAGATACTGGAAAAAATTAGATATCAAAGACAACTTAAGCATTCTCATATACAGCGAGATCGTCAGCGATTGGTGGTCTGACAAAGCAATTACTAACACCTGGGACGAATACATCGAAACCCTTTTGCCCGTCGGAATATCCAACCTATTTTTGTTTGACGGCGAACAAGTAAAAGAACTCGCCGAACTCGAAACACCGCCGGAGTTTGTCGTCGGGGCGATTAAATCTCTTTTAGGTTTAGAATTAGCAGAACGCCTCGCCGTCGATTTAGAAATATTAGCCGGCCGCAAGCGGAAAGAAATTGCTGGCAAAAAAGACTTGGCTGCTTTAGAGAAAATCGAACAAACTTTTAAGAAAATTACTGATGAAATAGACTTAGCTAAGCAAGAACAAGCCAGCTTTAAAAACGAGGTAGAGAAAGCTCAAAAAAATCAGCAACAAGCATCAGAAAAGTTTATTTATGAAGGCGGGAAAATTGCCGCCGATCGCAGTCAGCTAGACAGCAAGCTAAACGACTACAGAAATAAGGCAGACAAAACCCGTCAAGCCATGATGGAATTGGCATCAAATACGCTACCACTAGCCTTAATTTCGCCCTTGCTAAGTGAAGCAAAAATTCAAGCAGAAACAGAAGTCAACCAGCAGCAAGCAAAGATTGCCCAAAATGTTATCAAACAAAGAAGCGATCGCCTCCTCAACTACATCGCGGAAATCTCATTAAATCCCCAACAGCTAGATAAAATTCAAGACTTCATCCGCCAAGAAAACCAAGAACTCGAACAGCAAGCGGGAACAGACGTTCCGCCCTGGATGAACGCCGACAACAACAGCATCCAGCAACTAGAAAACCTTCTTAACTACCAAATCAAAGCCCAGCAAATTCTAGCCCGCGAACAAATAGAAGAAATCAAAAACATCGAAGCAGAAATCGACTTCACAGACAGACAACTCGCAGCCGCAGCTTCCCCCGAAGCCTACGAAAAACTAGAAGAAGAAGTCAGGAAAGCCCAAAAAGCAGTAGCTATCGCAGCCGCAGCCTTGGAATCAGCCAACCGCCGCGTCGATGAATTAGAGAGAGAATTAGCCAAAAACCAAAAAGAACTAGAAAACTACAGCAGCGAATACATCACCATCAGAAACAGCCAACACGTCATCGCTTCGATCGCCAAAGCCCAAGCCACCCTGAAACTCTTTAAAGAAAAACTCACCCTCAAAAAACTCAACAAACTCGAAATAGAAATTACCGACTGTTTCCGCTACCTGTTGCACAAAACCGACCTCGTGCACAGAGTTGCGATCGACACTCAAACATTTAGCCTCTCCATTTACGATCCAGAAGGCAAACCCGTACCCAAACACCGACTTTCAGCCGGGGAAAAACAATTGCTGGCGATCGCCTTTTTGTGGGGATTGGCTAGAGTATCCGGGAGACAATTGCCAGTGGCGATCGACACTCCCTTGGGCCGCCTCGACTCCTCCCACAGAAACAACCTAGTCGAACGCTATTTCCCCTCAGCCAGCCACCAAGTCATCCTGCTTTCTACCGACACGGAAATTAGAAAAGTAGAATACGAAAAACTCCAAGAATTAGAGGCGATCGCCCACAGCTACCTCCTCAAATACGACTCCGCCAAACACCAAACCACCGTCGAAAAAGGTTACTTCTGGGAATGAACCGCAGATGAGGGCAGATGAACACGGATGAACGCAGATTGGATTGGATGGCATGGGAATTTTTGGTATAGTTTTGGATGTGGGATGTTTTTAACCGCAGATGAGGGCAGATGAACACGGATGAACGCAGATTGGAATTGAATGGGATTACGGAAAAAATTATTGGTTGTGCTTTTAAGGTAGGAAATACTTTAGGTTGTGGATTTTTGGAGCAAGTTTATCAGAATTCTTTGGTTTATGAACTTCGCAAAACAGGAATGCTGGTTGAACCTCAGTTTGTCATTTATGTCCATTATGAAGATATAATCGTTGGGAAATTCGTACCAGATGTGTTGGTGGAAAGAGCCGTGCTTGTAGAACTCAAAGCTATCAAATCACTGGGGGAAAGAGAAATGGCACAGTGTCTAAATGTCATAAAAGCTACAAAACTAACCGTCTGCTTGCTCATCAACTTCGGCAACCCTAAAGTTGAAATTCAACGAATAGTCAATAATTTCTAAACCGCAGATACAATCTCATGCTATTATCTGCGTTCATCCGTGTTCATCTGCCCTCATCGGCGGTAACAAAATTATCAACCTATGGAACCACCAGTCGATCGCATCCGCCTTTCCCAAACAGGCAAAGACCAACTATCAAAACTGAAACGATCGACAAAAATCGATCAGTGGAATATTCTATGCAGGTGGGGATTTTGCCGATCGCTCGCCGAACCCAGCATCCCATCCCCAGTACCAATTCCCAGCGACAGCAACGTCGAATTAAGCTGGGATGTCTTCGGCGGTGACATGGCCGATATCTTGATAATTGCCCTCAAGCAGCGCTGTCACCAAGACAATTTAGGTACAGAAAAAGAAACTCTAGCCAAACAGTTTCGCCTGCACTTGCACCGAGGGATTGGTTATTTGGCCGGCGATCCGAATATTAAGAAAATCGAAGACTTGGTGGCGATCGCCCTATCGCCTGAAAAATTAAGAAATTAACTGATTGTTGACAGTTGACAGTTGACAGTTGTTATTTGTTATTTGTTATTAGCAGGCCCAAGCGAGCAACAAATAAATAACCAATAACCAATAACCAATAACCAATAACCAATAACCAATAACCAATAACCAATAACCAATAACCAATAACC
>NZ_JAUBQM010000077.1:0-32327 GCF_036701245.1 Microcoleus sp. Pol14D4 | reverse complement strand
CGGCCTTTTCGCTCATCTGACTACATTACCATATTTTTCGGCTCTCTGCGGAACTATTTTTTACCTGAATCCTTACGATTTGAGAATCAAGAATATGGTGCAAAATCATTGCTTAGCTAAGTCTATTAACGACGCATCTTGGTATCAGTTCCGCATCTGGCTTGAATATTTTGGAAAAGTATTTGAGCGGGTAACGGTTGCGGTAAATCCGCAATATACCAGCCAAGAATGCTCTAACTGCGGAGAAGTTGTTAAGAAAACGCTGTCCACAAGAACGCACGTCTGCAAGTGCGGGTGTACCTTGGAGAGAGATTTCAATGCAGCCAAAAACATCCTAAGTCGAGGATTGGGTACGGTAGGGCATACCGGAACCTTTGCACTTGATGCAAGTAACGCTTTGGGAGAATCAATCTCTACTTTGGCTGGAGAAATCCTGTCTCAGCAAATTGACTCGTAGATCAAAGAATCTCTGTGGCTTTAGCCCGGAGAGTGTCAACCTCTTGACATTTACACAAAAAAATGATATTTCAGTATATTGTGAAACTCCTACTTTTCCCTAGCATCAACTCCAAGCCCGGGTAAGTTTTCAAGAATCTACCTTAAATATCAGTGGTAAGCTATCTGAATTATTATTGAAATGCAAAACGACACAATAGTAGCAGTACCGCTAACATCAAATTATGTCTGACTCTCCTCCATCCCAAATCTCCCCAGAAGCTGCACCGGAAAGTGCTGCTACCGAAAACCGCAGCGCCAAAACTCGTCAACTGTTGGGCATGAAAGGGGCCGCTAGCGGGGAAACTTCTATCTGGAAGATTCGCTTGCAATTGATGAAACCGATTACCTGGATTCCCTTAATTTGGGGCGTGGTGTGCGGGGCTGCGTCTTCTGGAAACTATGTTTGGAACCTAGAGAATTTCTTGATCGCAGCAGCTTGTATGTTGATGTCAGGGCCGTTGCTGGCCGGGTACACTCAAACTTTGAACGATTTTTACGATCGCGACATCGACGCCATTAACGAGCCCTACCGTCCGATTCCCTCCGGTATCATCTCGATTCCGCAAGTAGTAACGCAAATTTTGGTATTATTAGCCGCTGGCATTGGGGTGGCTTATGCTCTAGACTTGTGGGCGGGCCATGAATTCCCGATAATGACAGTTTTGACTCTCGGCGGCGCGTTTCTAGCTTACATCTACTCTGCGCCCCCGCTGAAACTCAAGCAGAATGGCTGGTTGGGAAATTATGCCCTGGGTGCTAGCTACATTGCTCTGCCTTGGTGGGCGGGTCAAGCTTTGTTTGGTACACTAGATCCCACCATTATGATATTGACCCTGTTTTACAGTTTGGCAGGGCTGGGGATTGCGATCGTCAACGATTTCAAAAGTGTTGAAGGCGATCGGCAATTAGGGTTAAAATCTTTGCCAGTGATGTTTGGCATCACCACCGCAGCTTGGATTTGCGTGTTGATGATCGACATCTTTCAAGCTGGGATTGCAGGCTACCTGATCAGCATCCACCAAAACCTTTACGCTGTCATTCTGCTGCTGCTGATAATTCCCCAAATTACTTTTCAGGATATGTACTTTTTGCGCAATCCCCTTGAAAATGATGTTAAATATCAGGCAAGTGCTCAGCCTTTTCTGGTTTTGGGTATGCTGGTAGCAGCCTTGGCACTGGGTCATGCGAGTTAAGCAGAGTTGTGAGGTTTGAGTTAAAAAATTTTGAATTCAAAAAATCTAATTCACTTCTCAAAAAAATACCAAGCTCTGCAGCGTTAAGAAAAGTTTTGAATTTTGAGTGGTGAATTAAAATTTTTTTAATTCAAAAAACCTAATTCAAAGCAGCGTGTTATTTAATAAAAAATGTCGAATTAAAAATTAAGAATTGAAGAAAGCTAGCTTTTTAAATTTTTAATTTTTAATCGGACTTGATGAGGTTTGAAGGTCTGAACGTGGCAGAATTTTTCTCAAATATCAAAGATACATTGAGCAAAGTCACTAACGCAATAAGCGGTAATTCCGATCGAGAACCGCCCAAGGCTGCGAAGGGCAATAAGCTCAACTCGCCGGAATCCGAGGCGCAATTTTATACACAGACAAGGGATGAGCGAGCCGAGTATGTGGTATCAGAAGATGCTGCACCTCCAGAAGAGTCAGAATATTTAGAGTCAGAATATTTAGAGCCAGAATACGCTCGATATCCAATAGTCAAGCGCGATTGGGAAGGATTGAAGCGCTTAATTGCTTGGTTGGAAATTGAACCTCAAGTTACCAGCTTGCAAACCAAGGGAAAAGAATTGTTGCGGCCGGGATTAAGTTTGCTGGGAACTAAATCACCCCAAAAATCCGATAGTAGCGAATTGCGGGAAAATAGCGAATCGCCGAACACCGAACTGCAGAGACATACGGAACTACAGGAAATTAGCACACCACAGGAAAATAGCGCACCGCAGGAAAAAACTAAAAAACGGATCTCCCGCCACCCTAGATTTTGGATACGTTTAGGTGTTGTAAGTATAGGCGGGGGCGCTTTAATCTACTGTTTATGGATTTTGTACACCTTAGACAAAGGCTTGCCGGATGTTAACGATTTGTCAGCCTTTAACCGCGACGGAACGCTGACAATTAAAGCAGCAGATAATACGATTTTGTTGCAGTCTGGTCCGGCAACTAGAGATAAACTGAAACTTCAAGAAATTCCCGAATTGTTGGTTAAAGCTTTTATTGCCATAGAAGACCGCCGTTTTTACAAACATCGCGGGGTGGATTATCAAGGTATTGTGCGATCGATTGTTTCTAACTTGATAGAAAGAGATTTAGTGCAGGGTGGCAGTACAATTACGCAACAATTGGCTCGCGTTGTTTTTCTTAATCAGGAAAGAAGTATTAGGCGGAAAGTCCGGGAAGCTCTTTTAGCTCAAAAAATAGAGCGAGAGTTGAGTAAAGACCAAGTTTTAGAACGATATTTAAATCTAGTTTATTTGGGTTCGGATGCTTACGGTGTGGCAGATGCGGCTTGGGTTTTCTTTAGCAAAACAGTCGATAAATTAAATTTGGCAGAAATGGCAACTTTGGCGGGTTTGCCACCGGCACCGAGCGAATATTCGCCTTTGGTTAATCCGGATATGGCTAAGAAACGCCGCAATATTGTGCTGCAACAAATGCAGGAGGCGAAGGTAATTACAGAGGTTCAGGCGAAGGAGGCGATGGCGGCACCTATGGCGGTTAAACCAAGTGCGCCGAAGCGATTTAAAGTAGTCGCGCCTTATTTTGCTAGTTACATTCGGAAGGAATTGCCGCGCTATGTTTCTAAAGATGCTTTGGAAGCTGGCGGTTTGACTGTTGAGACGACGGTGGATTTGAAGTGGCAGAAAATAGCGGAACAGGTTGTTAAAAATGCGATCGAAGTTGATGGCCGCAGTCAGGGTTTTGAACAGGCGGCTTTAGTTTCTATGGACACTAAGACTGGGGAAGTTAAGGCCCTGGTGGGTGGCGGAAATTTTAAGGAAAGTCAGTTTAACCGTGCTACGCAGGCTTTGCGGCAGCCCGGATCGACGTTTAAAGGCTTGGTTTATGCAGCGGCGATGGCGGCTGGTTTTTCTCCCTATGACAGTTACGAAGACGAACCAATTATTATCGACGGCTATCAACCGAATAATTATGGCAAAAAATTTAGCGGTTGGCGATCGATCTCGGATGCTTTGACAAGTTCGGTGAATGTCGTAGCTGTGAAGGTGTTGATGGATGTGGGGTTTGAACCGGCGATAAAATTAGCCAACGATATGGGGATTAAGTCTAAATTGAGTCCGATTTATTCCCTCGCTTTGGGTTCTTCAGAGGTAAATTTGCTGGAGTTAACCAATGCTTACGGTACTTTAGCATCGCAAGGGAATTTTATTGAAGCCCACGGCATTAAGCGGGTGATTAATCAGCGGGGAAATGTGATTTATCAGGCTAATTTTAAACCGAAGCGGGTTTTGGATAAGGATAGTGCTGCGATTACTACTTGGATGTTGGAGGGCGTTGTCCAAGACGGTACGGGGGGGCCTGCTGCGTTAAACGATCGCGCTGTAGCAGGCAAAACTGGTACTTCGGAAAACGTGCGGGATTTGTGGTTTATTGGTTACATTCCGCAGGTGGTGACTGGCGTTTGGTTGGGGAATGATGACAATTATCCCACCTGGGGAACTAGCGGTACCGCTGCCTACAATTGGCGCGATTTTATGAGTCAAGCTGTCAAGGGAATGCCGGTAGAGAAGTTTCCAAAGTTGCCGCAGTTGGAGGGCCGCAAAGGCAGTATTAAGGCAAAACCGGTGCAGCCTCATAAGATTATTCGGGGGATGATTGTGAATGAGGATGGTGCGATCGTGCCTTACAATCCTAATCCTGAACCGAAGTATTACCCACCGCAAGAGCCGGCTTATCAAGAACCTGCTTATCAAGAACCTGCTTATCAAGAACCTGCTTATCAAGAACCTGCTTATCAAGAACCGGGATATTAAACTATCGTTTTGGAGTAAGGACTTTACTGCTTTTTCAAGCGCTTTAGCCTCACCATAAAAAAGCCGTCCATGTGATGTCTGTGCGGCCAAACTTTCACCCATCCTTCGGGTGATGGCTGTACGGGTAAATCAATGGTTGGCGGTTCTATTTGCCAGTGAGGATTGCTGTCTAAGAACGATCGAATAACTGTTTCATTTTCCAAGGGATGAATTGTGCAAGTTGCATAAACTAATACGCCGCCGGACTTGACAAATGTCGCTGCATTTGCTAGCAATTCCGATTGCAGTTGAGATTGTTGTTGAATGTTTTCGGGCGTGTGATGCCAGCGGGCGTCGGCGCGGCGGTGGAGGGTTCCGAGGCCAGAACAAGGTGCGTCTAGTAAAACTCTGTCTGCGAGGTTAACAAACTCTGGAAAATGGCGGCTGTCTCCGGTATGAATTTTAATGGATTTCATCTGGAGTCTGTCTGCATTTTCTTTAAGTTTTTTGAGTCTGCTGGCGGTTTTATCGCAGGCATAAATAGTGCCTTCATCCTGCATTAATTCGGCGCTGTGGGTGGTTTTTCCCCCTGGCGCGGCACAGGCGTCGATAATAGTTTCCCCTGGCTGGGGCCCTAGTAAATGGGTGACTAATTGAGCACTGCTGTCTTGGATTGTCCACCAACCTTCGCTGTATCCGGGGAGGTTTTGAATTGCGCCGATGCTGCCATTTAGTCTTAATGCTTGTGGCAAGTGTGGGATTCTGCTAGTTGAGATGTTGTGGGATTTAAAGGCGGTTTCAATTTGGGCGATCGAGCTTTTTAAAGGATTGATTCTCAGGTCAATTGTGGGGGATTGGTTGAACCATTCACAGAGTTGTTCGGTTTCGGTTTCGCCTATTTGTTCGATCCACAATTTTACCAGCCATTCGGGGAAGCTGTGGAGAATTCCTAGGCGTTCGACGGTTGATTTATAATTCGTAACTGTTAATGGGTTTAAGTTGTTATCTGTTAAACGGATGTATTGGCGCAACAAACCGTTGACAAAACTGCTGAGTCCTGAAAATCCGTTTTCTTTTGCTAGTTGAACGGTGGTGTTGACGGCGGCGGAGGGCGGAATCTGGTTGAGATATTCGAGTTGATATAACCCTAAATGTAGGATGGTGCGGAGTTCGGGCGGTTGTTGGGAGGATTTCTTTGTTGCTAGTTTGTCGATGATGAAGTCGATCGATCGCATTCTCCTGACGCTACCGTAAACTAATTCTGTCACTAAACGCCGATCGAGGTCGTTGAGTTGAGAATTGCTGAAAGCGCGATCGAGTGCGGCATCTGCGAATGCACCGCGGCGGTGGACTTCGCGGAGTGCGAGAAAAGCTATTTTGCGGGGATTTTGCATGGGGAATTGTTGATATGTCAAGTTATTATAGGTGATTCAAATACCCGACGGTTGAAACCGCGTCTACACAGACAAAACTCGTCTTCGCTGGTTGAAGAAACCTAACGGTTTAAACCGCCGGTGGTCTCTAAAAGTTTCAAATTTCCTCTGGATTGATACCCATTTCTCGCAATTTCTCGGATAGGCGATCGGCTTTTTGCTGTACTAACTCTTTCTCCTGTCGTTCTTGTTCCATTTGTCTTGACAACTCCACATAAGACAAAAACTTTAATCCGTCGGGACGATAAATTTCCAAGTCTCCCGATGCAGTTTCAAAACGGATCTCCAAACGCGGACTTACCCAACCCTCCATTGATTCAATATAGTTGAGTTTTCCGTCACTTCGCACCCAACCCATTAACTCATTATCCTTTAAATCGTAGAAATAACATTCTTCAACCCCATAATTATCGTAAAACTTAAAAAGCTTAAATATTGTTCCCATGCGGTTGCCAGGGGAAATGATTTCAAAGACAACTTGCGGCGCAATATTATTTTCAAGCCACTGTTGGTAGGAACCTCTGTCACCTTTGGGTCTGCCAAAGACTACCATAGTATCAGGTGCTTGGCGAGTTTTGTTATCTCCTTCGACGGGATACCACAGCAAATCACCGGCTACAAAGACATTTTCGTTGTCTTTGAATAAGGCATCTATTCCGCCTTGAATTTTTACAATTAGTTCAAACTGTTTGGTATTGTCTGACATGGGTTTGCCGTCGCTGTCGGGGTAGATGATTTCTGGCAAAGTTTGAGAGGGAATTGTTGTTGTCATGGGGATGACTCCATTGCTCGTAGCATCAATTTCTATTTTATACCTATTTTATAGGACTTACGCAGGGGGCCCAGAAACCGGGTTTTTCACGAAAAGACTTCGTTGCAATCGGCAGATTAGGTAAAAAACCCGGTTTCTTTGTCGGAGTGCGTAAGTCCTGTTTTACTTATTCTGGTTTTGTTGACACCAATGGTTCTAATAAATTGCGTTCTTCTATGGGAAGTTCTAGCAAAACTCGTCTGTCGCCCTTGGTTTCCTTATAGCGGACAGCCGCATTCAGCAGGCGCATGGGAATTTTGAATTCTTCGTAGTTGCTGGTTGGTTCTGGCCACAATTCTAACCAAGTGCGTGCGGCTTTGTCGCTTACCATTTCTGACATTAGCGCGGGGATGTTTCGCACAATTCCCTGTCCTAAGATTGAGAGATATTCGTGTTTTTCGTAAACTGCAATTAGGCTGGTGATGCGATTTTTCCATATCGCTGCATCTTGCGTGTTTGCGAACAGGTTGCTGGTAATTAACTCGGCATCATCTGCATCAGCTTCATCCCCTGGTTCAAAGCGTTGGAATGCGTCGTCTAAGGCAGCGATGCCTTCATCCCAGCGATTCAATCCGAGAATGGCAATGGCACGGTTGAAGAAGACAGATGAAGATTGATCACCAAGTTCGATTGCCTGATCGAAGGATGCTAAAGCTTCATCATAGCGTTTGAGGTTGTTGAGTACATCGCCTCGAAGTGTCCAAGCCGACTGATAATTGGCATCTAGTTCGATCACCCGATCGTAAGATGATAAGGCTTTTTCATAGCGTTCGAGGTTGCTGAGTACATCGCCTCGAACTGTCCAAGCCAATTGAAGATGGGCATCTAGTTCGATCGCGCTATCGTAAGATACTAAGGCTTCATCATAGCGTTTGAGGTTGTTGAGTACACCGCCTCGATTAACCCAAACCCATCGATAATTGGGATCTAGTTCGATCGCGCGATCGTAAGATACTAAGGCTTCATCGTAGCGTTCGAGGTTGCTGAGTACATCGCCTCGATTAGCCCAAGCCCAATGATCATTGGCATCTAGTTCGAGCGCTTTATCGTAGGATACTAAGGCTTCTTCGTAGCGTTTGAGATTGTTGAGTACATAGCCTCGCCACCTCCAAGCCCACTGATAATTGTCATCAAGTTCGATCACCCGATCAAAGGATGCTAAGGCTTCATCATAGCGTTTGAGGTTGTTGAGTACACCGCCTCGATTAGCCCAAGCCCGCTGATAATTGGCATCAAGTTCGATCGCCAGATCGTAAGATTCTAAGGCTTCTTCATAGCGTTTGAGGTTGTAGAGCACATCGCCTCGTAAAGCCCAAGCCGACTGATAATTGGCATCTAGTTCGATCGCCAGATCAAAGGATGCTAAGGCTTCTTCATAACGTTTGAGTGTGTCGAGTAAAAGACCTCGAAGAAACCAAACCCCCTGATTATTGGCATCAAATTCGATCGCCCGATCAAAGGATTCTAAGGCTTTTTCATAGTGTTTGAGGTTGTTGAGTAGATAACCTCGCTTAGCCCAATGCCACGGATCATACTCGTCAAGTTCGATCGCCCGATCCAAGGATACTAAGGCTTCATCATAGCGTTTGAGGTTGTCGAGTACATCGCCTCGATTCGCCCAAGCCCTCGCATAATTGGAGTCACTTTCAATAGCCTTATCTAAACATTCTAATGCTTCATCGTAGCGTTCCAGGCTATTTAAACAGCGTCCCTTTTCTACCCAATCCCTTGCCTCGCCGCGACTTGTTACCAATTTTTCCGCATATGCTAAAGCAGAAACATAGTCTTTCTGTTCGATACAATTTCCAATTTCATCAAAATAAGCCTTCAGACGCGGGTCTTCCTCATTTCTCTCAATAGCCTCAAGCGCCCGCGTATAATATTCTCGTTCCATCACAGCATCAGGTGGAATCGGTGTCAAACCTTGCCGATACATAAAATGACTTTCTTTCTCCACCAAATCAACATCCGCCATCCTCAATCCCAATCGCTGCTGCAATTCTTGCCGCGTATACCAAACCCGAATAAAATCCACAATTAATCGAATCGGTTGATTTCGCTGCTTCTTTACCTCCAGACAAAAACGCATCAATGGTTCCCGCAATTCATACCACGATTCCCGTCCAATTTCTTCAGTTTTCACATAACCCTTTTCTCGCAAATCTTTAAGTTGGCTAGATACAGTTCGCTGCTCAATAAAACAGCGTTTAGCAATTTGTTTTACTGGTGCAGCACCACCTTGATCGCACAAAAAGTCCACAATCTTTCGCTGCTGATTGGAAATATATTTCATCTTATCCTGATAGTATGGCGTGAGGCTATCCAGCATTTCCATGAACGGTTCTATCAATTTATCGAGCGATTCAGGAGTCATCAGAAAATCCGAAAGAACAATATAGACGCGAGGACTGCCACCAGAAAGGTAATGCACAACTTTAATGCGATCGCGCCCTGTTGGACTTTGAATAAAAGATGCTAAATCATTATTTCCTTTTAACTTGGCAAGATGATTTAATAAAGCTACAGTATCATCGAACTTAAATTCGTCTAATTCATGTAAATCAAAAAAGCCATAAAAAGGATGATTAGACAGCTTGACTCCATCAAACAAGCTTTGTGATGTTGCCAAAATTGTCAAAAAATAATTATTTTGAATATACGCCCTCAACTGCTTCTGCCCGAAATCCCCCAAGCCGCTAAACACGTCCTCTAAATTTTCGACAATCAACAACAGCACCCGCTTGCCAACAAAGTCTCTCAGCAATTCTGCGGCCTTAAATTCAGCTTGCTCCGGCGACAAATCATAAAGCTTTTCAACATCATCCTGTAACTCAGCTTCATATTCTGCCTTATATTCTTTAGCAAGTACCCGGAATATTCCCCGCAATAAATCCAAAAAAGACGCAATACTATGCCACTCTTCTTCGTGCAGCCACGCAATTAGCAATTTATCTTGCAAATCTTCCATCTTAGCAACGCGATGATAAATCAGTGAAACCAAGTGCGTTTTGCCAATGCCGCGCGGCCCAATTAGTAGTTGAAAATGCTTGTTATCTGTTAGGGCGCTCACCCGAATTAGCTCTACTAAACGTTCTGCCAGTGCGTGACGCTGTACTAAGATAGCTTCCAGGGTTTCTGGTGACATCGAGCTAGGAGTAAATTGAGAGATAAATGTATTTTTCATAATATCTATTGAGTTTAACTGGTTCCCCGGCTGTGCCTGGGAACCGATATCTAGAGGCTCTGCCTCGTCGGTTGCCGAGGAAAAGAGGAGGCAGAGCCTCCGGATCAGCGTCCCCAGGCAGAGCCGGGTAACGAGGAACTAGGTAGGAGAAAATGCTTGTTAGACAAGGCTTTGATAAGTTATACGTCTAATTTACCATAAGTTTTAAAAATATACGTTAGTTTTGTTGTATATTTTTAAAAGCAGTGTTAGACTGCCTTTAACAAGCAAACAAGCGCCCCTAGCTGTAACTAGAGACGCTTTCGATCGCTTATCAGTTTTCGGGAGCCACTGGGTGCAACCAGTAGGACTCTCATGTTGTTTATGGTCTATATAGACCGAGGATTTCTCATGACTAATTATAACAGCGAACAGCTCAATCTGTTCACCCAGCCGATCGCAGTTTTGGTGGAAATGGGCTGCAATGTTGAACGTGCTGCCGAATATACCAAATGCTCAAAAAGCTCAATCTACGATCGGCTAAGGAAAAATAAACCGTATCTGTGGCAGGTGCCCACAGGTACGTGGCAAATTTATTCTACAGGCAAAAAAGATGGCTCAATTCTTGTGAATGTTGCCTTCATTTATTCTCCGAAAGATAACAATTGGAGACTTGCTTGAGCTCAAATCTCAAGGCTGCGTTAGTCCAGTTAGTCCAAAGCTTAACGCAGCCTTCGGCCTCTTCGGTTGCTGAGGAAAACAGCAAGCAGAGCCTCCAAATCTGCGTCCCCAGGCAGAGCCGGGGAACAAGAAAAAATCTGAAAAATATTCCTTAAGACTTGTTACAATACACAAAACTTCATACTTTCCCCAACACTGGATGACCTTTTTCAACGCCTCCGAACCCCTAATCCGCAGCAAACAGGAACATCTCGACGTACAAGACCTCGAAGGCCTGTTGCAACTCCGCTGGCAAATTGGAAATATTACTCTTTTCTCAGGGCTTTATACCCGCATCGACCAAACTTTTCTGCTTTGGGGTTTGGTGACAGGGGGGATTTTTTTTACTGCTCAGTTTTTCCCTATCAGTTGGAGCTTTCAGGCGATTTTGTGGTCAACTTTGACTCTAATTGGCACTGCGGGAATGGCCGTTTTGACTTTGTTTTGGGTAAGAGTCGAGCGTGTTAGCTGGATTCTTTACTCTTGGGCGATTTTGATGATAACTGGTTTGGTTCTGACCGATTGCAGTATTTTTGTCGGTTGGGGAGGTTTGTTGCTGCATCTTTGTGATTTGTGGTTGGGGTTGAGCGCGATCGGCTATTTGTTGACGGGACTAGGTTTGCGATCGCGCACTTTTCTCCTGATCGGACTAACTCATTTATTTAGCATACCTGTATTAACATTAGTTGCACCTTGGCAATATCTAACCACAGGAATAATTATGGCGGGCTGTTTGTTGTTATTGTCCGAATTGCAGTGGGATATGCGATCGCCGATCGACAATACTTTGCTAAGCGCAGAACAGAAAGAATTTAACCGAATTCAACAGCAACTGAGGCAGAGTGGCGCGATTATATCCAAATAAATCACAAATGTAAAGAATTCTGTACAATAGCTAACACTTTCCCCAAATCCAACACAATAGAAAGATGCAGCATCAATAAAAAACACACTTTAACCAGAACAGGAGTTTTGCTGTTTGACCTGTAAATCGCCAACCTAAGGAGAACGGTGTCCGGGAGGCGACTGGCGAACAAATGCTGTACTTGTGACGATAAAAGTTAATTCGGGTTGACAGTAGTTGTTGAAATCAAAATGTGGTGCAGGGTTTTTACCGTTTCCCCTGCTTTGCAGTCTTCTCGGAGAGGCTAAACCCTCTACCAGAACAGCCTGAGGAGATTGGCACAAAATTCGACTGTTTGTCAGGCGGATTTTTGAGTCAGCGTGTTTAATAAAATTGGGAAAATGCTCGCTTAGAGCTTTGCAGGACTTACTATTAAACAAGTCCTGCTTTATGATGGGCAACTTAAATTAGGTTTTACTCGAACGTGCGTTTTCGGAATATTTCCCTTACTTCCATTAAAATCTGGCCCAACATATTTTTGCCGCTGCCATCTTTACCGCAACCCCAATAGTAATCACTAGGGGAATTTTCGACTATTTCCTCATCGCCAGTAGCTAGTAAAATTTCTCTAATTTCGGCATGAGTTTCAAATTTGCGGAGTACGGCTTTTCGCATAATATCATCTTTGACTTGTTCCCAATCTTTGCGGAGAGGACGAGAGCGATCGCGCCCCATCTTTGCGGCATCTTTCGGCGTTTTTGCTTGGCGAATTTGGTCGCAATGAGCCGTTTTGGGAAACTTTTGTGCTTGAAAATAATGCTCAGTAGTTGACCAATATTCTCCGTCTAACTCGAATCCATGACTGGAAAAATTAGAAAAACAGCCGTATTCGCTGCCAGTGGTGTAGAAGTAGATAGGCATAAAGTCGGCAATTTCAATTTCGTTAAGAATGTTGGTCGATCGTCAGTTTTACCTCTCTCGATTATCCACTATCTTCAACCGCAAATCAATAGTTTCGAGATGGGAACCGATGTAAGACAGCAGGGCATAGATAAATACGATCACCCCTACCATTTCCAAAATTTCCTCAACAGAAGCCATCAAACCGTAGATCAAATTTCTCTGGCCTACTGCATCTGCATAATAGCCACAAACCATTTCCATGCCAAGTGCTCCACCGACATATATACTGCCTGCCAGTAAAAATAAATCCCTGGTTTTCCGGGGTAAGTGCCGGAGAAATTTGAGATAAGCCAGCCCAGTAACCACAACAAAAATGGTCCCCGGAATCACCCAAATGAAGTAAAAAAGTCCTCCTAAATCCAGTGCCTTTCGCAAGTCGTTAATAATTAATATTTCGTGCAAACTCAAAATTTCATCTAAAGAAAAAAATACAAACATCAACGCCAGCGCTTTCCAGTGTCCAAAATACCGATCGCCCTGCTTCTTCTTAGCACTAGCAATAATACCTAGCAAGATCCCGCAAAACAGCAAAGTAAATGACGAGTACCACGAAGGATAATTTATTTCTTGGTCTAAGTTAAACAAACTAATCCAGCGTTCTTTATAGTTAAAACCGTAGCGCAGAACTTGTACGATGCAACCAGCAACAGCAAAGAAGAACACCCAAATGCTGAGAGAGAAGGCAACTCTCTTCGGCGAAACAGAAATAAGGAATTTCATCAAGTTTTTGATAAACTAGAACAAGCAAAATCAAACTATAAAGTAAAAAGTTAAAAATGGCAATAGCGGCGCAATCCGCCACCTCGGATTTTTATCTACAAAAAATAACCCATCACTGACAATGCACGTTCAAATTGAAACATTCACTGTCCGCAAGCGGTTTGCCCTTACCATCAGCCGCGGTACAACAGCCCAAAGTACCAATTTATGGGTGAAGCTAGAACACGAAGGAATCGAAGGCTGGGGAGAAGCTTCGCCGTTTTCCACAGGTTCTCGGCCCCAAACTACCGCAATTCTGCTAGCTGCATTGCAGGAAGTTGCACCGCTTCTAGAAAAGTTTACTCCGTTCGATCGCCAAAAAATCGAACAAGTATTAACAGAGGTTAACTTACCCTCAGCCGCCCGCGCCGGCATCGACATGGCAATGCACGACTGGCTGGGAAAAAAAGCAGGCTTGCCGCTGTGGAAAATGTGGGGATTAGATCGATCGCGCATTGTCCCCACCTCGGTCACAATCGGCATTAATTCGCCGTCTGGTGCAAGAGAAAGAGTGCGCGATTGGTTTGGCAAAGATCCAGCAAGTATCAAATACCGCGCCGTCAAAGTAAAATTAGGAAATTCCGCAGGAATCGAAGCCGACAAAGCTATGTTAATAGCAGTGCTAGACGAAGCACCAGCTAACATTAAAATCAGTGTAGATGCTAATGGTGGTTGGAGTTTAAACAGCGCGATCGAAATGTGTCATTGGCTGGCAAAATACAAGATAAATTATGTAGAACAGCCGCTTTCATCTGTCGCCGATATGGATGAATTCTCAGAACTGTACCGTCAATCGCCGCTGCCAATTTTTGCTGATGAAAGTTGCTTTAATAGTTCCGATATACCCAAGTTAGCGCACTGCGTCCACGGCATCAATATCAAAATGATGAAGTCAGGGGGATTGACCGAAGCAATGCGGATGATTCACACAGCAAAAGCCTGCAATTTGCAAGTAATGTTCGGCTGCTATTCAGATAGCGCGATCGCAAATACAGCAGCAGCACAACTTTCACCGCTAGCTGACTATTTGGATTTGGACAGTCACTTAAATTTATTAGACGATCCTTTTAACGGTGCGATCGTCGAAAATGGGTGTTTGCTGCCAAACGGGCGATCGGGATTGGGAGTGCAGCGAATGAAGATTGTAGAATAGAAGTATCGCTCAAAATAAATCTGGAGATAGTATGATACCAGTAGAATCAATAGGACAGGGAATTGATAGAGAAGCAAAACTTTTTTTTGAAGAACATAAACCGCCGACTGATTTAATTTTTGATGATGGTGCAGAAATGGAAAGCAACCGCCACCGTATAGCAATGACCGTTTTAATCCGTTCCGTAGAACAAGGTTTAGCTAACCGGAACGATTTTTTTGTCGGTGGCAATATGTTTATTTATTACAGCGCTAAACAGATTCGCAATCAGGATTTCCGAGGCCCGGATTTTTTCGCTGTGTTGGGTGTAGACAGCAATACTTCTCGACAAGGCTGGGTAGTTTGGGAAGAAAACGGACGTTACCCGGATGTGATTGTGGAACTGCTGTCGCCGTCAACGGCAAATCAGGATACAGGCAAAAAAAAAGATATTTACGAGCAGATTTTTAGAACTCCTGATTACTTTGTTTTCGATCCTTTCGATCCGAATTCTTTGCAAGGATGGCGTTTAGATGCCAGCCTGCGTTATCAGCCGTTAGTTCCCAACGAGCGGGGTTGGCTGTGGTGCGAAACGTTAGGTTTTTGGTTGGGCACTTGGGAAGGAATTGTCGATCGAGAAACAGCGACTTGGGTGCGTTTTTTCGATGAATCTGGCAATTTAGTTTTGTTGCCAGAGGAAGCCGCTCAACAGCAAGCCGAAGCCGCTCAACAACAAGCGGAACAGGAACGCCAGCGAGCCTCGCGACTAGAGGCCAGATTGCGAGAATTGGGACAAGATCCGAATGATCTTACCCTGAACCAAAATCACAGCTAACACCCAATCGATTTTAGATTTTAGATTTTAGATTTTAGATTGAAGCTAAAATCTAAAATCGCCCGTATCAAAAGTGAATCAATGACTAAAAACTATCCGATCAAAAATGGTAAAGTTGCAATCCTGCTGCACGAGGGAATTATTGGCCCTTCGGGCAAAACAGGTTTAGCCTTTTTGCGCTACAGCGAAGCACAAATTGTAGCAGTAATAGACCGCCAATGTGCCGGACAATCTTTACCTGAATTAACGGGCATTCCTCAACAAGTACCGATAGTTGCTTCTGTAACAGAAGCACTGCAATTTGCGGCGGATATTCTGCTAATTGGTATCGCTCCTTCCGGCGGTGTTTTGCCTGCCGAATGGCTGCCAGAAATTAATCAAGCGGTAGCAGCAGGTTTGTCAGTTGTCAACGGTTTGCACGCGAAACTTGCACCTTTGATCACAGTTCCGTTAACCGAAAATCAATGGATTTGGGACGTGCGTCAGGAACCGAAATCTGTCGGTGCGATCGCCTCTGCCGCCGCCGCTAAATTAAGCTGTCGCCGCGTGTTAACTGTCGGCACAGATATGAGCGTTGGCAAAATGTCAACCAGTTTGGAACTCAATCGCACTTGCTTGCAGCGGGGTTTGCGTTCCAAATTTTTAGCAACCGGACAAACGGGTTTAATGATCGGAAATGAAGGCCTTCCTTTGGATGCAGTGCGAGTTGATTTTGCCGCTGGTGCTGTCGAACAAATGGCGATAAAATTGGGTGCTGAATGCGATATTCTGCACGTAGAAGGGCAAGGTTCGCTATTGCATCCAGGTTCGACGGCGACTCTGCCGCTGTTGCGGGGTTCGCAGCCAACTCACTTGATTTTAGCCCACAGATCCGGACAAACTAGCATTCGCAATCACCCGCACGTATCGATTCCCAGGTTATCAAAGGTGGTTGAATTGTACGAAATGGTAGCTGCTGCTGCGGGTGCTTTTTCAGGGGGGAAAGTGAGCGCGATCGCCCTCAACACTCATCACTTAAATGAGGCAGATGCGCTGTTAGCAATAACTGAAGTTGAAGCAGAAACGGGATTGCCTTGTACCGATGCGGTAAGGTTTGGCGCGGAGGTTTTGTGGGAGGCGATCGACAGTTGATATGCTACAATAAATTACAACTAGCAAATCGCTACAGAAAACTATGACACAATCACTTCAAGCAAAAACACTGACACTGCGTGAGGTCAAAACAAAATTTAACTTGCAACTTGCAGAAGACGAGCAATTTTTTCGGGAGTGGATGGACGATTTACCAGAAATTACTGATGAAGAAAAGCGATATCTAGACAAAGTAAAAGCTGGCTACACTAACAGTGCTGAGTACCCCATGATAGAAGATACCGTCAAAATGGTGGTACTGGCTCCCTTGCTATTTTTAGCAGATTTTTACCTGACTCCCTTTCACATAGAGTCAGAAAAATCGGTGGAACTGGTTACAGTGGATGAAGATATACTTGTCAGAGGAAGCATTGATATTCTGCTTTTAATGGAATCTTTTTGGGTTGTGGCAATCGAAGCCAAGCGAGCTCAATACTCCCTTGAGGCAGGACTTCCCCAGCTACTCTTTTATATGCTGAGTAACCCCAATCCAGACAGACCAACTTTTGGGCTTCTGACAAATGGCAGCAACTTCAGATTTATCAAATTGATTAAACAAGACACTTCGCAGTACGCTTTATCTTATGAGTTCGTAATCGATCGCGCTAATGACTTTTACGAGGTATTCCGCATTTTTAAACGAATTGCTGCTGTAGTTACCAACTATAACTAATGACTGAAACTTCTTTTTCCTTACCGTCTGAATGCGCCATCCGCCAGGCCTCAGTTCAAGATATCAAATCAATTAGAAAGTTAGTTTGGAGCGCCAAACTCGACCCAACTCAGTTGCGCTGGGAGCAATTCTGGGTCATCGAATGCGAGGGAAAATTGGCAGCTTGCGGACAGTTGCGGAACTTTGCGGGCGCGCAAGAATTGGGCAGTTTGGTGGTGGCGAAAGATTGGCGCGATCGAGGTTTGGGAAGCTACCTCACAAAATATTTAATTCAACAAGCTACAGAACCGCTATATTTAGAATGTTTGGGAAAGCGACTCGCATCATTTTATACTCGCTTTGGATTCGTAGAAGTTTCCGTACAAGAATTGCCGCAGTCGCTTAAATTCAAGTTCGGTTTGTCTCAATTAGCTAAAACTTTATTCAAAATTCCTGTAACAATTATGCAGTATCAAGCAGGTTGTCTACAATTATGACTTTTATGAATTTAAGATTCTGAATTTATGAATGGATTTTAAGTTCGACCTGTTCAATAATTGGATAACAGGGTGCGATCGACCTGCAGCGATCAAAAACTCCTACCGCCTCCTGATATCTGCGTCAATCTCGATCGCCTATTTTCTATTTCTAAAGAGGTAGGTACCAATCAACATCGCATGGGGAGCGCGGGTAAGACGCGAAGTTTACTTGCTTGTATCGTAGATCCGCTTACGGGCCCCTAATGGCGCACAGGGTGTCAGAAACCGGGTTTTTAGGGGTTTGGTGCGTAAGTCACGAACTAGATATGTATGGATATTCCGGATTGGGCGATCGAGACTGCGTAAGTTCATAATTCACCGTTTGCGGTAGTCCACTTAGCTAAATTGGCACAGCTACCAGCCTGATAGGTAGGCATAAACCTTTGCAAAATCGTTGTTTGTAGGTTGGCAAGTGTCCTGTGCCAGTACCGGACTCGGAAAGTGGACTGGCGATCGCACCAAAGATATTGGACTCCTGGCAAATTAGTAAGTGTAAAGCAAGTGAGTCACAACCCAATCAAAACATACAACCCAAAAATAAAACATTTTCACAGCAGTAGTAATGCGGAATCAGCCAATCTCTAATGTAGCTAACCACATCTACCCTTAAGGTAAATCCCACCAACTCCTCAACCACTAAATCCTTAATTCAATACCTCGGAATTATTGGATTTAGACTCACCGCAACCGCTTCTCAAATCCCCTCAACATTTCAAAAATTCTTTGCCTTTTATCCTGATAAAACCACGGAAGGCAAGAACAATGAAATATCAAGGCAATCAATCAATCTCCACCAAGGAAATGCAGCCTCTCAAATAGCATAAACAGACAATTACACATCCATATATTTTAACACCACAGGAGTAAATATCATGTTCAACGTAGTAAAAGCTTTCGGCTCGATTTTCTCTACCCAAGGATACAGCACAGCTAACAATATGCTTATCAAAAATTACGTCAACACCAATTTTAACTATTTCAACGAAGAAGCTGTCGTCGATGAATCGATTTACCCGAATCAAACAGGTCGCGTCCGCTTCCAAGGTAGCTGGTGGCCCGCACGGTGCGATCGCCAAATCACCCTCACACCGGGAGACACCGTTTATGTCATCGGCGTTGACAACATCACTCTGTTAGTTTCCCTCGCTCCCGCAGACTAAATCAGAGTATGAACAACCTGGTAATAAATTCCAACCAGGAAATGCTACTTTTCAAAGAGCATAAATAGGCGAGTAAAAATCAATATATTTTAACACAAAAGGAGTCAGGAAAATGTTCAACGTAATAAAAGCTTTCGGTTCAATTTTTTCTACTCACACCTACAGCACAGAAAAGAATCTCTTAATGGATAACTACATCAACACCAATTTTAACTACTTCAACGAAGAAGCTGTCGTCGATGAATCGATTTATCCGAATCAAACAGGTCGCGTCCGCTTCCAAGGTAGCTGGTGGCCCGCACGGTGCGATCGCCAAATCACCCTCACACCGGGAGACACGGTTTATGTCATCGGCGTTGACAACATCACTCTGTTAGTTTCCCTGGCTCCTGCAGACTAAACTAGAAAGTAATCTCAACTTTTTCACTGTCAGAACCCCGACTTATTCAAGAAGTCGGGGTTCTGACTATTCTGTTTTTTAGTGACAATTTGGCGATCGCTTCCACTCAACACCTGATATCAAATCCGGTAGCATTGGAATTATTCCTCTCTGTATTCTCTCCCTCTGCGTTCTCTGCGCCCTCTGCGGTTAAATCGTTCCGATGCAACCGGAAACGATATGACGCAAGACAGCAATATCTGCCTCTGTTTATTTGCCAGTAGAAATATGGTCGATCGCGCTACAATAAAATGGCATTTGTGAGAGCTTGTTTGTTGAGGCGATCGCGCAGTTGAGATTCGCTAGTTTCTCGGGTGACTGCTGCTTTTTCTGATGGCTTAGCGGGCGGTAGTGGTTCGAGCAGTTGGGCTTGAGCTTCCTGAATTGAAGGGTAATTTTCAGCCCAGGATGAAATCGCTTCTGAAAGGACATCGATCTCATCGGATAAGGGCTCAATTAGCTGGGCTAGTTCGGTTAATTGTTCGGCCCCGAAGAGCGATCGCTGCTGAGTTAATAGTTCGATAAATGAGTCGATCTTTTGTTCGGGGAGTGACATCGATTCCCGTTGGATTTTGTTAATTGTTTGCCGAACAAATTCGAGAGACAAATCTAATAATTGCGCGATCGTCTCTAAATTTATCCCCAGCCCGATCGTGCGACGAATGGCTTCTAACTTCGCCTGCCTCTCACCTTGTTCGAGTCCTTCTTCTAAGCCTTCTTGCTTGACTTCCTGGTAAAATCGAGTTTGTCTGAGTTCGCTTAAATTCAACATGGCGGCAATTTCCTCGCGGCTTTTCTGGGGGAGTTTGTAGACGATAATTGTTTCGATGAGGTTAATTAAATCGCGTAGAACGGTTGGATCGGACAACTGTTGTCGGGCCATTGCGATCGACTGCCGTGCTTGTTCTGCTGCTGTCTCTGCTGGCTCGATTACCAGTTTAACAACTTTGACTCCCAGCGATCGATCTGCGGCTTCTGGCAATTCATCGAGGTAAATCCGTTGGACGCGCTGACTTGTTAAGAGTTCCTGAAATTGCAGCATCTGTTCGTGTTCGATGCGGCGATTGGGATAGATGACAACCACGCGCCAAGGATTGAGGGGTTTGTATTGTCGCAAATAGAGAAAGAGTTCGCCAAAGATGCGGTAGTACAAGTCGGCATCGGGTTGAAACTGAACTTCAGCCAAGTAAAATGGTTTTTCAGGTTCTTCGGTTTTGGGGAGAAATAACCCGTCGATGCGGAATGCGAGTTGTTTGATTTCGCGGGAGGTGAATTCATAGGCGGTGGCTTCGTCTGGAGGGCGATCGATCAGTTCAAAGAAGAAGCTGGGAAATTCCTGAAACAGGCTGTAGAAAATGGTGTCTGTTTTCATGAGTTGTCGATGGGAATCGAAGATGGGTACTATACCATGCCAAGAGAGGAACAACCATGACACAAGAACCGATTTTTGAAGAAAGCAGCGGTAATGTATTTGCTGACCTAGGATTGGCAGATGCTGACGAACTTTTGGCGCAGGGTAAAATCGGAATTCAGGTACTTCGTCTGTTGAAACAGCGCAACTTGGAACTGCGTGAAATGAGCGAGTTACTGGGCATTCCACAACCAGAAGTCTCTCATTTAATGAACAGAGAGTTTCAACGGTTCAGCGAGGGAAAACTACTGCTTTTCCTCAAGCGAATCGATACGGAAATTACCTTACATCTTCGCCCTCGTAATGGGGGAAATCAATCCGCTGAAACTGTGATATTGCTATAGGAATTGATGAAAGCGGATGTTAATGTCGTTCGTGATTGTATCCGCACATTCGTAAATGCCATCGCTCGATAGTTTGAGTAGCGATCGCCGAAATCGAAAAACGCAAACAGGAAAAAGCAGATTAGGGCAATTCGCTATAAATCCTGTCTTATCTAATTTGGGCATGGTTTATTTCAATCAACCCTGCCTTGAGTATGCTTAAATAAGCTTAGACACTCCCTAACCATATTTAAACCAGTGAACTTTCAATCAGTCATTGCCACCTTAAACAAATTCTGGAGCGATCGAGGATGCCTGATCGCCCAATCCTACGACACAGAAAAAGGTGCAGGAACCATGAATCCCCACACCTTTCTCAGAGCAATCGGCCCCGAACCTTGGTCAGTCGCCTACATCGAACCCTGTCGCCGCCCCACCGACGGACGCTACGGCGAAAATCCCAACCGCTTCCAACATTACTATCAATATCAAGTTTTAATTAAACCCTCTCCTCCCAACATCCAAGACATCTATTTAGACTCCCTCAGAGCATTAGGAATTAGCCCAGAAGACCACGACATTCGTTTCGTAGAAGACAACTGGGAATCGCCCACCCTCGGAGCTTGGGGCGTCGGCTGGGAAGTCTGGCTCGACGGCATGGAAATCACCCAATTTACCTACTTTCAACAGTGCGGTAGCATTGACTGTCGCCCGGTATCCATTGAAATTACCTACGGACTAGAACGCCTCGCAATGTATCTCCAAGAAGTCGATGCGATGACGAAAATTCAGTGGAAAGATGGCATCACTTACGGCGACGTTCACTTGCAAGGAGAAATAGAACAGTGTACTTATAACTTTGAAGCTTCCAATCCAGAATTGCTGTTTACTCTATTTGGATTGTACGAGCAAGAAGCCGAACAATTGACAAAAAAAGGATTGGTTTTGCCTAGTCTTGATTATGTGTTAAAATGTTCTCACACTTTCAATTTACTCGACGCTAGAGGCGTGATTTCGGTAACGGAAAGAACGCGCTACATCACAAAAATTCGCAACTTGGCGCGGCGAGTTGCTCAGCTTTATTTGGAACAGCGCGAAAAGCTGGGTTTTCCTTTAGAAAAAGCTGTAAAAGTTTGAGGAGGAAAAGGATAATGACACGGATACACGGATGAATTTAGTTGCGATCGTCCTCGACTCATACCAATTTTATAGGTCGTATCAGAGAATTCCGATCCCCCCTAACCCCCCTTAATAAGGGGGGGACAAGATTCCGATCAAAGTCCCCCTTCTTAAGGGGGATTTAGGGGTATCGAAATATGTGCAACTTTTTGGGATTTTTAATGAATTCAATGCCTAATTATTCGGAAAATAATACTGAAACAAATCCTCAACTGCGACTTGACGGTGTAAGCTTGAAAACACCGATCGCCTCAAGTCATTTGTTGGAAAATATATCATTTCAGGTACACAAGGGATCGCGCGTGGCAATTGTTGGCCCTTCAGGTGCCGGCAAAACAACGCTGTTGCGGTTGCTAAATCGCCTCAGCAGTCCCACCAGCGGCTCGATTTATCTGGAAAATACAGAATATCGCCAAATACCTGCGATCGAACTCCGCAAACAAATCACCCTCATCCTGCAAGAATCCAAGCTTTTGGGAATGTCGGTGCGAGAAGCATTGGCTTATCCTTTGAAGCTGCGGGGCGTGACTGCATCAAACATTGCTGAGAGAATTAGCGGCGCGATCGAACAACTGCACATACCCCAAGAATGGCTCGATCGCACCGAATTCCAGCTTTCCACAGGCCAAAAACAGCTCGTGGCGATCGCCCGCGGCATCATCCTGCAACCAAAAATCTTGCTTTTAGACGAGCCCACATCCGCCCTAGACGCAGGAAAAGCCGCCCACCTTTTGCAAGTATTGATACAGCTAACAAACGGCCAAACCACAATTGTAATGGTAAACCACCAATTAGAATTAGCCGAGCAATTTAGCACGCGAATTCTGCATTTACACCGCGGAAAGCTCATCGGGGACTCGCCCTCTCATCAAATAAATTGGGCGCAACTGCGGCAAAATTTAATCAAAGCAGAAGCAGAAGCCCAACAAGAATGGTGAACATTAGTAGGGTTCGCAATGTCTACCCTACCAACTGCCACCCCAAAACATAATCAATGAGCGCCCCCACCACCAGCACCCGGTTTCACCTTTTTAAAACCCAAAATAGCAATCCCACTTAACAACAAAGCAATTCCCACAAAGTAAAAACAATCATTAAAAGCCATGACATAAGCTTCGCGGCGCACAAGATTATCAATTGCCTGAATTGCTTGGTTATGCGCCACACTTGCATCAGCACCGCGACTCACAAAATACTGAGTCATTTGATTTATTCTCTCCTGCGTTGCCTGATTGTACAAAGAAACAGATTCCCCTAATCGATTCGAGTGAAATTGCTCGCGCATCGTCACCAAAGTTCCTAGGGCCGCTATCCCCATCGAACCTCCCAGATTTCGCATCATATTAAACAAACCCGAAGCAGAACCAGCCTCGTGTTTCTCCATACCAGCAGTGGCAATAGTTGACAGCGGCACCATAATCAAAGGCTGTCCCATTGCTCGCACTAATTGCGACCAACGCAACTGATCGATGCCCGTCTCGTGAGTCATGCTGGCATTCATAAAACAACTCACCGCAAACAAACTCACACCGATGCCAATCATCACCCGTATATCGATTCGCTGCATCAATTTCGGCACCATCGGCACGAGGAATAACTGCGGCACGCCACCCCACATAATCACCTCGCCAATTTGCATGGCATTGTACTGCTGAATCTGACCTAAATACAGGGGCAAAATGAACACCGAACCGTACAATCCCACCCCCAAAGAAACATTCACAACAGTTGCTAAAGCGAAATTGCGGCGACTCAATAATCGTAGGTTAATAAACGGTTTTTTTCTAGTTAGTTCAATCCAGAAAAAAGCGCTGATAAATATGGCAGAAACTATGCTTAAACGCAAAACCAAATCAGAACTAAACCAGTCTTTGCGGCTGCCTTCTTCTAACACAACTTGCAGGGAACCCAGGCCGATCGCCATTGATAGAATTCCCCACCAGTCGCCCCCTTTTAGCAGTTCGAGCCGCATCGGCGTCGGGGCGACGGCATACCACACACCTGTTAGCAGCAGCAGCCCCGGAAGCAAATTTAAATAAAAGACATATTGCCAGCCGTAATTCTCCGTCAGCCAGCCTCCCAATGTCGGCCCGATGGATGGTGCAAAAGTAGCTGTCAGGGCAAACATCGCCATGCCGACTGGTTGCTTTTTGGGCGGCAAATTTGTTAGCAAAAACGTAAAAGCCATCGGAATTAAAATCCCACCAGTCAATCCCTGGAAACCTCGAAAAACAATCATTGAAGTCAAATCCCACGCCCAAGCGCAGCACATGGAAAAGAATACAAAGAAAGCGGCATTTACCAAGATGTAGCGGCGGACTGAAAACACCTGCGATAGCCAACCAGTCAGCGGAATTACGACTATTTCTGCGACTAGATAAGAGGTGGAAATCCAAGAACCTTCTTCTAAAGTTGCGCCTAAAGCTGCTTGAATATCTTTCAGAGAAGCGTTGGTGATTTGGATGTCCAAAACCGCCATGAAAGCGCCGATCATTGTTGCCATGACGCCGATCCAGGTTTTTAAGGGAACGCGATCGCTCTGCTGTGGAATTGCACTTGTATTTGCCATTGGTTTAACCTCTGGTTGCGTAATTAATTTGGATGTTTTAACCGCAGAGGGCGCAGAGGGCGCAGAGAAAGAGAAGAGAGAATTTTACAAATTGTTGAGGATTGCTAGAAATACAGTCAGATATTAGCTTTGGGAATCTTGTTTAATGTTGGCATTTGTGATTTGACGCTAAATCGCTAGTGCGGAATTAAACCCATTTTTTGATACAGTGGTCGGATTATGTTTTTTAAAGCTGGCAACTGTTTGGTAAAAACTATGGAGCCTAAAACACAAATTATACCTCCAATGATGACTGTATTGGGAGCGCCGATATAATTTGCCAATCCGCCGGCAACTAAATTCCCAAACGGTGTCACTCCAAAAAATGCCATCGTGTATATGCTCATTACTCTTCCGCGTTTGTCGTCTTCCACAATTGTTTGCAAAAATGTGTTTCCTCCTGCAAATTGGATAATGAAACCAAAGCCAACGAACAACATCATGATTAATGACAGCCACAAGACGCGGGACAAACCAAAACCTATCAGTCCAAATCCCATAATTGCCGGTGAAATCGCAATCCACTTGCCGAGGCCAATTATACTTTTGCGCGAAATCAAATAAATCGCTCCCGTAAATGCTCCGACTCCCGAAGCAGCCATCAAAAAGCCCAGAGTTTGCGCGTCGCCGTGCAGGAGTTTGGTGGCAAAAATTGGGACTAAAACTGTGTGCGACATTCCGGTCAAACTGACTAATGATAATAGCAGTAAAATTGCTCGAATCGGGGGAAACCCGAAGGCATAAACGAATCCTTCTTTTAATCTTTGTAAGGGTTTGGTATTAGTTGCTGCAATTTTACGGGGTTTGATTTGCATCGCTAATAAGCCTGCAATTACAGCAATGTAGCTGAGTCCGTCAATAAGAAAGCAATAACTTGCGCCGACTGTAGCTATCAGCAAACCTGCCATTGCTGGGCCGATTAGTCTGGCTGCATTGAACATCGAAGCATTAATGGCGATCGCATTTGCTAAATCTTCTTTCTTTTCTACAAGTTCCGGTACAAAAGCTTGCCGTGCCGGCGCGTCAAAGGCATTAATTGCGCCTTGAAAGAAACTCAGTACCAGGATCTGCCAAATGTTCACGACTCCTGTTAGCGCTAAAAATGCTAGCGCTAAGGATTGAACCATTGCTAATATTTGAGTGGCAATTATGACTCGGTGGCGGTTCCAGCGATCGATTAAAACTCCTGCAAAAGGCAGTAAAATTAATGTGGGGATTTGACTTGTAAATCCCACCACGCCGAGCATCCAAGGTGAATCGCTCAAATTGTAGACAAGCCAAACAGTAGCGACTTGTGTCATCCAATTGCCAATCAGGGAGATGCCTTGTCCTGCAAAAAACAGGCGATAATTTCTCGATCGCAGTGCTGGAGGAATTTGTATTGTTTTGATTTTTGCTAGTAGATTCATGCGTGATTACGGCTAGAGCAATCCTATTTGATTGGTAAACATCTTGTAGGGGTAGCGCCCCTGGGCTTACCCCTAATTAGCGAAGGGCAACCATCGGGGGACTGCCCTTAGACTCATTATTACGAATCATTGAGAATTGCGATATGAGCCGAAGGTTCTATTTTACAACTCCCGAAAACCCGGATTTGAGTAGTGTAAAATTTTTCGCACAATGAAAAAATATCGCCACAGTTAAATTTAACTGTGGCGATCGCTTGGCTAATGAGAAATTACTTCCCCGAACTCTTGCCTCAATTAATGCTCAACAGCCAAGTACCGAGGTAACGCAGCAAGGGAACGTCTCCGGGGGTGCGGATGCGGACGTTGAAATGGTACATTCCGCCCGGAGATGGGTTTCTGACGTTGGAGAGTACAACCTCAACATTGTTGCCTGCAGGAATTGGTTCTTTGGGATAAATTTCTATGAATCGATTTTCTTTGTCCCAGATTACTTCTTGCAATTCTATTGTTTTGTCTTTGACGCGCACTTTAATGTCTTTTTGGTCAAATTCGCCTTTGTAGTAGTCTGGATAGGATATGTTCAGTTGGGCGATCGCCAAACTTACTTTTTTGGAAGGAATTCGCAGCCGATATCTATCGCCGCTCATCCCGGCTGTACCGTAATCCAAGCGATAGCTTAATTGGTTGGCGCGATCGGGGCCGCCGAAAATCGTGAATCCTGGCATCGACTGGGCTAAACTGATGGCGGGCAATCCAGCCACCAAGCAACCTGTAACCGCTAGTGCTGAAAATAATCGTCGCATAACAACTCCTCTAATTAAACTCTTGGTGAACCTTAAATATTGCTCGCCCGAAATTTGCGATCGTGCCTACAATATATCGAATCTCTCAGCAATTTGATGAGGGCGAGCGACCGCCGGCTGAGGTCACTTTTTTTTGCGTAATTTTTGCGTAATACTGATAACTGACATTCAGACTACAGAATTAGGCGACATAAAATTATATCATAATCGGTGGCAAACTTAACCATTTAGCGAATTTGAATGTATAAGATAAGTTAAAGATACGGGTCGAATTTGAGCGATCGGCTTTAGTATCAACGAGAGAAGTTTAGGGCAACGGCTGCTTCAATGTAAAGCAAGGCATCGGGCGATTAAAAATCGCACTTCAAGAAACCTGCGGAGGCAGGTTTTGTCTGTGTAGGCGCGGTTTCAACCGTCCTGGGAAGGCTTAAATAAGGAGAGTTCATGAAATTAGCGATCGCAAAAGAAATAGCAGCAGGAGAACGCCGGGTGGCTTTAGTACCCGACGCTGTAGCCCGATTAGTCAAACAGGGCGTCGAAGTTTGGGTTGAGGCCGGTGCCGGCGCGCAATCCTTTTTCTCGGATCTTGCTTACGAAGAAGCGGGAGCTCAGGTTGTCGCCGATACTGCTAGGCTGTGGGGCGAAGCCGATGTCGTCGTAAAAATCGGAGCCCTGCAAGAATCAGAAGTTCATCAACTCCGGGAAGGAGGCGTTTTCATCGGATTTTTGAATCCTCTGGGAGATCCAGCTTTAGTGCAGCGTTTAGCCGATCGCAAAGTAACCGCATTCAGCATGGAAATGATCCCGCGCACCAGCCGCGCTCAAAGCATGGATGCGCTGTCATCTCAGGGTAACGTCGCCGGTTACAAAGCGGTACTGATCGCAGCCGCAGCTTTGCCAAAGTATTTTCCGATGCTGACAACGGCGGCGGGTACAATTCGCCCCGCGAAAGTATTGGTAATGGGTGTGGGCGTTGCTGGCTTGCAGGCGATCGCCACGGCGCGCCGCTTGGGTGCGGTAGTCGAAGCCTTCGACATCCGCCCGGAAACAAAAGAACAAGTGCAAAGTTTGGGCGCTAAATTCCTTGATGTCGAACTCAAGGAAGAAACCGTCGCCGCCGGAGGTTACGCTAAAGAATTATCAGAAGCCGCCAAAGAATACACCCGCCAAGTGCTCACCCAACACGTCAGCGCTTCCGATGCAGTGATTACAACTGCTCAAGTTCCCGGCAGAAAAGCACCTATTTTAGTTACTAGAGAAATGGTTTCTCAAATGAAGCCCGGATCGGTAATTGTTGACCTCGCGGCCGAACAAGGTGGCAATTGCGAATGTTCTGAAGCGGGGAAAGATGTTGAATGGAACGGCGTTAATGTCATCGGCCCGATTAATGTGCCCTCGTCGATGCCCGTACACGCTAGCGAAACTTACTCGAAGAATATCTCGGCTTTACTTCAGTTGATGGTGAAAGATAAGGAACTCAATTTGAATTTTGAAGACGATATCATTGCTGGTGCTTGCGTCGCCCGCGATGGTGAGATTAGCAACCAGCGAGTTCGCGATGCTTTGGCAGCTCAGGCTTCAGCCGTAAGTTAGATTCTGTCTGTCGTTATGACGCAAAGTCCGGCAAGGGTTGAAATCCCTGCCTCAAAGCTAAAGTCCTCTTAAGAGGACTGAAGAACTGGTTAAATATCTCCAAAAAAGGCTTTTTTTGTTTGGTGACTAGGGTCAGATCCCCCCTAGCCCCCCTTAAGAAGGGGGGAACAAGAAGTATTCAAAGTCTCCCTTCTTAAGGGGGATTTAGGGGGATCGAGACTCGGCAACAAACGAGAGATCTAAAGGACTTTAGCGTTAATTTCACACCAATTACCAATTACCAATTACCAATTGTCATGGCAGAAGGATTGATTGCAGGTTTAGTGGTGTTTACTCTGGCGTCGTTTGTGGGATTTGAAGTAATTAATAAAGTCCCACCGACGCTGCACACACCTTTGATGTCGGGTTCTAATGCGATTTCGGGAATTGCGGTTTTAGGTGCAATTCTGATTTCAGGCCAAGGCAATGTGACTGTTACTTCGATTTTGGGGACGATCGCGATCGCCCTGGCCACAATTAACGTTGTCGGCGGTTTCTTAGTAACCGATCGAATGCTGCAAATGTTCAAGAAAAAAGAGGTTAAAGCGTGAGCGATTTTCTGCCCAGTGGCATTCAACTAGGTTATTTAGTTGCCGCATCTTTGTTTATTATCGGTTTGAAACAGTTGGGTTCCCCTGCAACTGCCCGTCAAGGGAATGTGTTAGCTGCGATCGGGATGTTAATTGCGATCGTCGGTACGTTGCTGGAAAAGCAAGTAGTCAGCTACGAATTGATTGCTGTCGGAATTATCATCGGTTCCATTTTGGGAACAATTATGGCGAAAACCGTCGCGATGACTGATATGCCGCAGATGGTGGGTTTGCTTAACGGTTTCGGGGGCGCGGCTTCTGCACTCGTTGCTGTGGGTGAATTCTGGCGCTATCTCAGCATCCCGGAATCGCCAACTCCAGACGCGACAATCACGATCCTTTTGGGTGTGTTGATTGGCGGAATTACTTTCACTGGTAGCCTTGTGGCGTTTGCGAAACTGCAAGAATTGCTACCGGGTGCGCCCATGACGTTTCCGCTGCAACAGCCGTTTAATGCTGCGCTGGCGATCGCACTTTTAGCGGGCAGCGGTTATATGCTGTTTAACCCGGAGAATGTGCCGGTATTCCTGGGTTTGGTGGCGATTTCCAATATTCTGGGAATCATGTTTGTGCTACCGATTGGGGGCGGCGATATGCCCGTGGTGGTGTCGCTGCTTAACTCTTATTCGGGGATTGCGGCGAGTGTGGCTGGGTTCATTTTGATGAACAATATGCTGATTATCGCCGGTGCATTGGTGGGCGCGTCGGGGATTATTTTGACGCAAATCATGTGCAAGGCGATGAATCGATCGCTTGGTAGCGTGCTGTTTAGCGCCTTTGGTAGCGGTGGCGGAAGTGCAGCAGGTGCTGCTGGGGCTGCTGGTGCTACTGACAAAACTGTTCGCAGTATCAATCTCGAAGAAAGTGCGATGATGTTGGGTTATGCGCGATCGGTTGTAATTATTCCAGGTTACGGGATGGCTGTAGCGCAAGCACAGCACGCGGTGCGCGAGTTAGCCGACGGTTTGGAAAAAATGGGTGTTGACGTGAAATACGCGATTCACCCGGTGGCTGGGCGGATGCCGGGGCACATGAATGTGCTGCTGGCGGAAGCAAACGTGCCTTATCCGCAGTTGTACGATATGGACGACATCAATCCGCAGTTTGACGAGACGGATGTGGCGTTGGTGATTGGTGCGAATGATGTAGTGAATCCGGCGGCGCGTCACGATACGGCGAGTCCGATTTACGGGATGCCGATTTTGGAGGTGGATAAGGCCAAGCATACGATCGTGATTAAGCGCGGGATGAGTGCTGGTTTTTCCGGTGTAGACAATGAGTTGTTTTACAAGGATAAGACGATGATGTTGTTTGGTAGCGCTAAGGATGTGGTTGCGAAGTTGGTTTCTGAGGTGAAGCAGTTGTAGGATTTTGCAACCGCTGATGAAGGCGGATTGACGCGGATTAACGCAGATGATTAAACCCGGTTTTTTGGATAAACCGGGTTTTTGTTTTGGGTTTGTATAGATGCTAATCTAGGCTACTCGTTCACTTCAAAAAGATATCGAGGTAATCCTGACTGCCGAATAATAGACTGCAAAGTGCCAATTTTGATTTCTGAATAATTTGGTACAGGAACCGTTACAGTTGTATTGGGTAGTCGTTGCTGCATGATAATATGACTGCCACGCTGCCGCACTTGAACAAAGTCATATTGTTCTAAAATCTGACAAACTTGAGCCGCTGATAGAACCCGCAGTTTACCCAACACTCACCTCTACACGAGTCACAAAAAATTCACTATGCAGTCGATTCTTGACTTCAGAAGGATCTGCTGTTTCAAAAAATAGTTCCAGCGCTTCGATCAGATTTTGTCGCGCTTCTTCTATATTGTCACCTTGGCTGGCAATATCAAGTTCTGGGCAAAGGGATATATAGCCGTCGCCTTCTCGTTCAATAATTGCTGTAAACTGTTGTGTTGACTTCATAATTTGAAGTGGCGGACTGCCAAGCTCAAACAATTATACTTTTACTTGAGATTATATCATATCTTTTGCTGTTCGGTGGAGACGGGCGATCGCCCTATACAATGCTAGCTTGGTTTAAATAGTCACGGGCGATCGGTGCTAGTCAAATATACCTGCGATCGGAGATTTTTTAAATATAATAAAATCCTAAAGAATTAAGATAACTGCAAAAATTGTACTAACCTTAGAGCTAAAGTCAATTAAATTAAAAACTTTTCAACTATGTCTGATCAACCTTTTAACATCCGCCAACTAAACGGTCTAGATTATGACGAAGCAGAACCACTCCTGGAAGATTATCAGGAAACGCTAATCGAGCTATTTGTCAATTCTCCCGAAGGAGAAGAATACTGTAAAACTTATCCAGACGTTGGATTTTGGATCTCGCAGTTCATTTATTACGGTTTCGGCTATGAAGGTTTTACGCTGCCTAGCATGAAAGTGGAAGATGTGGCAACTGTAGTCGAAGAGTTGTTTCCCAGGAAAGTGAGTTTGCTTTCGCCGGAAGAAGGTGAAAATGCTATCCCGGAATTATTGGCGTTCTGGCAATTTTTGAATCGAGAATTTAAACTGCGAAATGCCACTTCAATTATCAAATACCTGCGGGATATCGAGCCGGAATTTAAGGAGATTATGGAAGATTCCTCTAAATTTGGATTTGCCAAATCCTTTGTAACTCTCGGTCTGCAAGCAGGGTTTGATATGAGTACGGGGGAAGGTCTAACACAATTTCAGGAGATATATAATGCTAGCATTGCTCCTATAATGGCAGCTAAAAACTCCGATACATCGGGATTTTCCAGCAAACCGATAAGTGGTAGTGCTGTGAATGAATCTAAAGCAAGTAAAGAAAAACAAAAAAAAGCAAAAAATACGGCGGCTGAATCGAGAAAACGCAACCGCACTAAGAAAAAATGAGGTTTAGCAAGTATCTATCCTCACTTCACTCTTCTTCTGATTCTTCTCAGCATCCTGTTAGCTTCTTCACTCCCGCGAAACTTCCAAACTAATAAATAACACATCAAACAAAACCCGAAAATTCCTAATACGATCGCACTTTCTTCCGGTGAGTGGGTAGTTCTATCGAACTTCCCGCTATTGGGACTTGCTTGGATGTTATTAGTTCGATCGATCGTGCGATCGCCCGCTGGCAAGTTAAAATTGTGTTGTTCGATCGCATTACTCTTTTTAAATGTGCGATCTATTTCTTGAAATGACTTGGCCTGTTCGCAGCTTGTTAAGGATAATCCCATAAGGATAAAAATTAAGGTAATTGCTCAACTAGGGGAAAAAAGGGAGCCATGAAGAGAGAGGGCTTTTTGAATAGCTTGATAAGCAGTTAAG
>NZ_JAUBQM010000076.1:0-34743 GCF_036701245.1 Microcoleus sp. Pol14D4 | reverse complement strand
TTCGCGATCGAATTAGAAGGTGTCCCGAGCGGTGGGCGGATGTGATGTTATATTCTCCTCAACGGGATAGGGTAAAATTGCCCTTCACCAATGTCATAATCATCTGGCCCACGACCATGCTCTAAATCAGGCTCTTCTAAGCACCATTGACTTGTCGGTCTGACTCTCGGGACACAGGGATAATATATCCGATCGCTAGCAACTTTTGGGCGAGCGAAACTGTTTCTTTTCTTCATAACGGGCGTGCGACGCCCGTAGGATGCTCTAAAAGAGGACTGAAATAGATCGTATTTTTCCTCAAAATCTACAGTCGGTTTTAACCGACAGCCCGACAGGGAATGAATTCCCTGTCTCATAGCAAAAGTCTTCTGAAAGAGGACTAAAATCGATCGCACTTCCCGTCAAAATCTACAGTCGGTTTTAACCGACTTTCGCTATGAGGCAGGGAATTCATTCCCTGTCGGATTGTGGGAAAAGCGCGTATTTGCTGGCACTAAATTATTACAAATTCGGAGTCTTTCTCCCCACCTTCTGCACAGGAATAGCGACCACCTGCGGTTTCTTCTTCCCTGCAAACATCCCGAAGAAATCGTGCAGCAAAATATAGAAACACGGAATAATAAACAGCGTCAGCAAAGTTGCCAGCGACAAACCGGAAAACACCACCACACCCAGCGGTTGCAAGAATTCCGAACCGTCTCCAATGCCCAAAGCTAGGGGAAATAAACCCAAAACTGTCGTAATAGTTGTCATCAAAATCGGACGCAAGCGCTGAGGTGCCGCCCTGAGAATTGCTGTTGTGCGATCGACCTTTTCATCTTCCAGAATTTGGTTAGCCAACTCCACCATAATAATCGCATTATTTACCACAATTCCCACCAGCAAAATCGCCCCCACAATCACCGTTGCGCCGATCGCAGTTTTAGTCGCATACAACCCGAAAATCCCCCCAGCCAAAGCCAGCGGCACCGTTAACATAATCACCAGCGGATCGACAAGCGAATTGTACTGCACCGCCATCACCACAAATACTAAAAACGCCGCCAAAGATCCCAAAACAATCAGCGAACTTTGCAATTCCCGGTTAGTTTCCGCCGCCGAACTAGGTATCACTCGCACTCCCGGTGGCAATTTGATTTCAGACAAAACTGCATCCACTTGTTTCAAAGCATCGCCCAAACTCGCGCCCTTATTAACATTCCCAGCAATCATGAAAACTTGGCGCTGGTTAAGCCTTTGAATTTCCCCAGGCGCTTTTCCCAGTTCAATATTCGCCACATCGCTCAAGCGGATAATGCTGTTATCCCTAGCAGTTAAAGGGATAAATTTTAGTGCAGAAATCGATTGAACAGAAGCGCGATCGAACTGTACCCGCACATCAACCAAACGGTTTCCCCGCTGCAATTGCGTGGGAACAGAACCTTGAATTGCTGTCTGAATCGCCTCTCCAATTTGCCTCGCATTCAACCCGTAGATTTCCGCTTGTTCCCAGTTGGGTCGAATCTGCACTTCCGGCTGCTGCGGGTCTGCATCCGGGCGAAAAGTAGCTAAATTTACCTTCCGATCCAAAGTTGCCAATATCTCGCGGCCGGTTTGCTGCAATATTTGTTCGTTTTCGCCCTGAAGCAGGACATCAACTTCAGCGCCGCGCACTGGCGAATTAGTTAAGATCAAACCCCGCACATTTTCTGGATTCAGGCGCAAACGAGTATTTTTGGGCAAATCAATTTTTTGATTCAATTCTTGCGTAACTCGCTGCACAAAATCCAATGTATTGGTGCCAGGTTTTAGCGTAATGTTGCAGCCGCCGCGCAGCACATTCTCAACCGTATTGTTGCCGAACAACAGACCGCCCACTGTGGTCAAAGTGTATTGAGTTTCTGGTTGGCTGAGGATAATTTTATCCGCTTCTGCCATGATTTTTTGGTTGGTTGCCAAATTTGTGCCTGCAGGAAACAAAGCAAACAATCTCGCTTGACCGGTATTAATTCTGGGCAATATTTCCTGGGGGATTTGACCGGCCATCAGCCAACTGCCGCCGCCCAATCCAATAATCGCTACTGCAATGATCATCAACCGCCACCGTACTATGCCCGATAAAAATTTACCGTAACCGGCGGTAGCATTGGTAAAAGCTCGATCGAATGCGCGCAGCGGCCAAAAGTTGCTCAAACCGCTGGATACCCGCAGCGCTAGCAGTCGAGAAGCCATCATCGGTACAACTGTCAATCCGACAATCAGAGAGGCGGCGACGGAAAAGGTGATGGTGAGAATTAATTCGTTGAAAAGTAAGGAAACTAAGCCACCGATCAGCAAAAAAGGCAGTACGGCAACTAAGTTAGTAAGCGTGGAAGCAAATAAAGCTGATTCTAATTCTTGGCTGCTTTTTTCGGCTTGCTGGATCAACTGCTTGTTACTGAAGCGCTGACCGTTGGCACTTTTTTTATTGCTGGTTCCTTCGACAATATTCTCCAGCATGACGATCGAGTTATCGACCACAATTCCCACCCCCAGCGCCAAACCGCCCAAACTGAAAACGTTCAGAGATAGGCCAAAAACTCCCATCAGGATAATCGCCATTAAAGTTGCCAGGGGAATTGCCAGGACAATAATCAAAGTTTGGCGCAGGGAAGCGAGGAACAGCAAAACAGCAGCCCCCGCTAAAACAGCCCCGGTTAAACCAGAAAATAGGACATTGCTAATAGAATCGCGGATGAACTTAGACTCGTCGAAGGTATTGACGATAGTCGTACCTTCGGGAATTGCCCCGGATGCTTTTAATTCTTCTAGCCGCTTTTTGATACCGTCTACAACTGAGATTGTATTCGCGTCCGGCTGCTTTTGAATGCTAATTTTTACGGCTGATTTCTGATTGAGAAATACTTTAACTCGTTCTTCTTCTGTACCGTCAATTACCCGAGCAAAATCGCGCAAAAACACTCGTTTGGGCGGATTAGAACCCGATGCTTGAAAAGAAATTTCCTGAATTTCTTTTGCATTCCGAAACCGCCCGACGGTGCGGGTTAAAGGTTCCGCTGCTTCTTGCCGCAGCCGCCCGCCGGAAGTGTCGAGGTTGCGGGATTCGAGCGCTGATAAAACGTCGGAAATACTGACGCCTAAAGATTGCAAGCGATTTAAGTCAATATTTACTTGAATTTCTTCTTGCACGCCGCCGGCAACGTCAATTGCTGCTATTCCAGGAATTACGTTTAGTTCTCTGGATAATTCTTCGTCGGCAAATACGCGCAAATCAACTCCTTGCAAGGAGTTGGAAGTGAGGGCAAATTCGTAAATCGGCTGCTGGGAAGGGTCAACTTTGAAGAGAGTGGGCGATTCAACTGTATCGGGAAGTCGGTTGCGGATACGGTTGACAGCGGCGGTGGCGTCGTTGAGGGCCTGGTCGATGTTGCCCCCGGGTTTGAAGAATAAATCGACGCTGACTTGTCCTTCGCGAGTCCGCGAGAAAACTTGCATGACGCCTTCAGTTGCGGAAAGTCCTTGTTCGAGGGGGCGGGTAACTTCGTCTATTGCTACTTCTGGGGAGACGCCGGGGGCGTCTAAGCGCACGCCGATGCGGGGATAGGTGATGGAGGGCAGCAAGTCAACGGGCAGTTGGGTGATGTAAAAAAAGCCCACGATTATAATAGCAAGTGTCAGCATGAGGGTGCCGATGTGGCGACGAATGGCGGTCGCGCTAATGCTGAATCCGGGTTTGTCGGGGGTCATTTGATTTTAGATTTTAGATTTTAGAATTGAAAAATTTACCCAGTCAGTCAGCCTGCAAAGGAATGAATCGCGGGGCTGGCGACCAAATTGTTTTCGGTCAGGCTTTATTTTGTATAGGGAGTGAGAGAATATTTACGCTCTGCACCTGACAAGTAGTATAATAAATTTTAATAAATTGTGAAAAATGTTTTTTTGAATATTCCTTTAGAGGTAGTCGATCGCCCAAAATGCAGATTGACAGAAATTGCGATCGGCTTTTTTATCGATCGAAAGCAATGGCGATTTACTGCTATCGTGGGGGTAGGTTGACTATATTGTTGGCCTTACCTACAGGTTGGTTGTAAAACCGGCCACTCCATTCTTATTCGCCGTTGCAGATTTACGGTATGGAAGGCTAAATATGCCGGATCTTCCGTACTTCGTGTGTTCATTTATCTGAAATTAATAGCCTAAATCTTTACACAGCAAGGGTTTCCGGTCTTACTTTAGTTAATTTGGAGCCATTTTTTCCTTCGATTCATACATAGCTTGGGTTTTAACTACTTAAACTAATGGTTGGGCACACTAACTAAGGAAGAGCCAGCTTTACTAAAAAGTTCTTTCTGGTGATTTACTGCCATTCACCCTATTTCCTAAAAAAACCCGGTTTCTTCAAAAAACCGGGTCTTTCACACTTAAACTGCGTGTTTTCGATACCAATCAATCGTATTTTTCAACCCTTCCTTAAACTTCACCTCCGCCACAAAACCAAACTTTTCCTTAGCCCTTTGGGTATCCAAACAGCGGCGCGGCTGACCGTTCGGTTTGTCTGTTTCCCAAACAATTTCTCCCTCAAATCCCATCAATTCGCAAATCGTTTCCACTAAATCGCGAATTTTAACTTCACTATTCGTTCCCAAATTAACCGGGTCAGATTCACTGTAAGATTGAGCCGCCATCACAATTCCCCGCGCGGCATCTGTGGAATACAAAAACTCGCGACTAGGGCTGCCGTCGCCCCAAACTGGCAGTGTTTTGTCTCCCCTTTGTTGCGCTTCGTAGACTTTGCGAATTAATGCGGGGATGACGTGGGAACTTTTCGGATCAAAGTTATCTTCGGGGCCGTACAGATTTACTGGTAGCAAGTAGATACCGTTGAATCCGTACTGCTGGCGGTAGGATTGCAGTTGCACTAATAAGGCTTTTTTGGCAATTCCGTAAGGTGCGTTAGTTACCTCTGGATAGCCGTTCCACAGGTCATCTTCTTTGAAAGGAACTGGGGTTAAATTGGGATAAGCGCAAATGGTGCCGACGCAGACAAATTTTTCGACTCCTGCTTCGTAGGCGGCGTGGATTAGTTGCACGCCCATCATCAAGTTATCGTAAAATAATTCAGCGGGTTTGAGTTGGTTTAAACCGATGCCGCCGACGTGGGCGGCGAGGTGAATGATGATATCTTGTTTGTCGGCGGCGCGCTTGCAGTTTTCCATAACGCGGAGGTCGCACTCGCGCGATCGAGTTACAGAAATTTTATCAGCATCGGCCCCTGCTTTCACTAGCTGGTCGATTACCTGACGGCCCAAGAAACCGGCGCCGCCCGTGACTAGAATGCGTTTGCTGCTTAAATCCAAGCTTGTCATAATTTTAGCCTCGGGATTTTGAATAAGGGTCGATCGACAATTTCAACTCTAAAATTGTTGCTTTAGCAAAAAAAGCTTTCAGCTACAGGACGAGGTTGCCCACAAATTTGTTTTAGCGGCGGCAGATAGGGACAATTTGCTCAGTCCACACCCGAAACTTAAATATAGGGGTCGCGCCTCCTCAACTATCATTTTAATGTTTTTTTTAGCCCGCACAGCCGAAAATTTTTCGAGCAATTAAGCTGGTTCTTTGAATGCCGATCGCGCTAATAGCTGTAAAAATCCTCTGATCAGTTGTGAAGTGTTTGCAGGGGCTATCCCCCGGTGCGCCTTTCGCCAAAGGGGTAGACACGGGGCCCTACCCCTACAAATTGTTCGCACTGAGGGCTTGGTTTAGCGACTTAATCAAATCCGTTGCCCGAACCTCGACCTTGCTGCTCTAAAGCTTTCATGTCAGCATCTACCATTAAATGTACTAACTCCTGAAAAGTTACAGAAGGTTCCCAATTTAATTGCTGGCGCGCCTTAGTCGAATCGCCAATCAAAAGTTCGACTTCTGCCGGCCGCAAGTAGCGTTCGTCAAACTCCACATATTTTTGCCAATCTAAATTGACGTAAGTAAAAGCCAAATCGAGAAATTCTTTAATGGAATGGGTCTCGTTGGTAGCAATGACATAATCGTCAGGCTTGTCTTGTTGCAGCATCAGCCACATCGCCCGCACGTAGTCTTTAGCATAGCCCCAGTCCCTCTTGGAATCGAGATTGCCCAAATAAATCTTTTTCTGCTTGCCGGCGACTATTCTGGCAACGGCGCGAGTAATTTTGCGAGTTACAAAAGTTTCGCCACGGCGGGGAGATTCGTGATTGAACAAGATGCCGTTGCAGGCAAAAAGTCCGTAAGATTCGCGATAATTTACTGTTTGCCAGTGCCCGTAAACTTTGGCGCAGGCGTAAGGACTTCTGGGATAAAAAGGAGTTGTTTCCTTCTGCGGAACTTCCTGCACCAAACCAAACATTTCCGAAGAACCTGCTTGATAGAACCGCACTTCTATGCCGGTTCGGTGCTGATAGTCCCGAATTGCTTCTAGCAGGCGCAATACTCCCATCCCTACTGTGTCAACCGTATATTCCGGCGAGTCAAAACTGACTCGAACGTGAGATTGAGCGCCTAAGTTATAAATTTCTACCGGCTGAACTTCTTCCAATATCCGGCGGAGAGTGGTGCCGTCCGTCAAGTCGCCGTAGTGTAGAAACAGGCGTGCACCCTCGCTGTGAGGATCGACATAGATGTGGTCAATTCGATCGGTATTGAAACTAGAACTGCGCCGGATAATGCCGTGAACTTCATATCCTTTCTCTAACAGTAATTCGCTCAAGTAGGAGCCGTCTTGACCTGTAATACCTGTTATTAGCGCTCGCTTGCGTTGCGTCATCTGATTTTCCTGTGACAGGCTGTGTTAATTCACAATAATTTTTTGGCAGAGGCTGTTGCTCCCTGCCGGCCGTATTCTCAAACTCTACGTTAACTGCTTTATAAAACTTACTCAAACTTAACTTTAGTTACCTAAAGCCAGTTGAAGTTTACTTCCTACGCTGTTGGGTAGTGGGCTATCCCAAGATAAGTAGGCTATCCCCCTTAAGCCAAAGGTTATAGAGTTAAGTTTAACACCTAAACCTAAAGTAGTCTATCTAGAAGAACCGATCTTTCTAGATGAATAAGAGTTAGGTTTATTTAAGTATTTGCCCCTTTAGTTAAGCTCACAATTCTTCGATCGGCACCCAGGAAATTTTTAGTTTTGACAAAGAGTTTGTCGCGGATTGTCAGTAGTCAGCATCAGTGGTCAGTAACAAATAAAACTAACTACCGATTGCTGACTGCGGACAAAAATTAATATGCGCCGTTATTTTTGGGAAAAATCACAACTCCAATTGTTTTGAAAACAATCCACATATCCATCCAAAGGTTTTTGTCATTTGCGTAATAGAGGTCGATTTGGACTCGGCGGGGATAGGGAATGTCGTTGCGACCGGACACTTGCCACAAGCCTGTAATTCCAGGCCTTATGGTGAGAATTTTGTTGATGTGACTACCGTATCTCGGCAGTTCTTCTTCAACTAAAGGTCTCGGTCCGACGACGCTCATATCTCCTTTTAAAACATTCCAAAACTGGGGAAACTCGTCTAAACTGGTCATTCGTAAAAATCTTCCAATCCAGGTAATTCGAGGGTCTTGTTTCAGCTTGAAATTGTCCTCAAACTCTTGACGCAAATGCGGAGAATTTTCCATGATTTCTAGCAATATATCGTCCGCATTTTCCACCATCGTTCTGAATTTAAGGCAATAAAACCTTTTACGGTTTTTGCCTACTCGTTCCTGTACGTAAAAAATAGGACCGGGCGAGCTTAAGGCGATTAAGAAAGCCAAAAGCAGGTAAACCGGAGCAAACAGGATCAGAACCGATAAGGAAAACAGGATGTCAAATAACCGCTTGAAAAGTTCTCCGTCGAGGCTCTGTAGAGAACGACTTATGCGTCTATCTCCTTGCAGGACAGACCCAAAACCGCGTCTTGCGATCGCTCGAATTACCTTACCGGAGATTAGTTGGCTGTCGGCAGTCATCTTACTCCTTCACTTCACACCACACACAGTCCTGATCATAAAGCCTCAAGACGCTTTGTTCTCTCAATTATGTTTCCAATACTCAATTTTCTGCCTTCTAAAGGCTTCAAAAGGCAGAAGGAAGAAGGAAGAGGGCTTCTGGCGGCATAAGGAAAAAGGCACAAGGCACTTATGCAGAGGTCTTCTGAAGGCACTTATACAAAGGCAGAAGGAAGATTGTCCCGCTATCGGGGTCTGGCACTCTCAAGCCCCAGACTCGGTAAAATCACGGGAGTGAAATTCCTGATAGCAGCGTTCCACAAAAGCTAGATAGCGCTGCCCAAAAACTTCCGGGGCAAACTGTTCAGCGCGCAACCTGCAGATTTCTGGCCGAAATGTGCCTTGCAACTGCTCAAATTCCTTGACAGCTTCGACTAATGCTGCTGCTGTTTGGGAGGAAAAAAATAAACCAGTCCCTGTCTCTGGGTGTTGGCGAATGTCGAGCACTGTCTCCAAAGCGCCCCCTGCTGCATAGGAAATTACTGGTGTTCCGCAAGCTTGAGCCTCTACCAAAGCTATGCCAAAATCTTCGCAAGCTGCATATACAAACGCTTTCGCCTCTGCCATGTACTTTTCAACTATGGAGGCGGGCTGCCAGCCGAGCACTTGCACGTTGGGTTTGGCGATTTGCCGAATCATTTCTAATTCTGGCCCGGTGCCGATGACAATTAGAGTATGCCCGAGTTGATTGAATGCTTGGACGATCGCACTTACGTTTTTGTAACTTACCAACCGACAAACTGTGACGTAAAAGTCCTGTTTTTGCCGCATCAAGGAAAATCGCTCGATATTTACCGGCGGATAAATCACCTCGGCCCGCCGCCGATAGCAGCGCCAAATTCGGCGCGCAGTGTGTTGAGAGTTAGCGATGAAATAATCAACGCGATTGGCGGAAATTACGTCCCACTGCCGCAGTCGATGCAACAAATATCGCGTCAGCAGCCCCGGAATGCCCCGTCCGGCTTTGCTGCTACGCAAATAGTCAAAAGTTAAGTCCCAAGCGTAGCGCATGGGAGTGTGGCAGTAGCAGACGTGCATTTGCTGGGGACTGCTGAGGATGCCTTTGGCCACAGCGTGGGATGATGAGAGGATGATGTCGTATTCTCGCAGATCTAGTTGTTCGATCGCGATCGGCAGAAATGGCAAATATTTTTGGACGCCGCTGCGGGCCTTGGGAAAGTGCTGCAAAAATGTTGTGCCAATCTGTCGCCCGAAAAGATAGCTTTCGGGATTGGTTGATTCAAAGTCGATGAGGGCATAGACATCTGCCTCGTCTACGTGTTTGAGGATTTCCTGTACTACGAGTTCTGAACCGCCAGTAGCTAAGGGCGTCAACCATTCGTGAACTAGGGCGTATTTGAGTTTTTTCACTTGTATTTGTAGCCGATCGAACGATTTGTTAGCGCCAGTGCTGTCAATATTAGTCTTACTAAGGGATCAACTTACGCAATATCCAGCTATCAACCAGGTTTCTAGGTAGGTATCTAGGTCAAACCAAGGATTTTGGGAATAAACGGAGTTTTTGTCAAATCAACCACAGCAAAACTGCCCTCTCCGGCAAGGATTTCCCCGATTGTTGACAAGAAATACTATTAGGCGGAATACTAAGGGTGATTTGCGAGCGCCTAAATCTTCGGAACGGGCGATCGGCTCAATGTGGTGTGAGGAAAAATGTCCAAATTTTTGTGGAAGGGACTTTTAGTTAGTCCCGCTGTATTGGCAGCAAGTTTAGTAGTATCTTCGACGGCGCTAGCAGAGCAACCTGTAGAAATTGCCACGGCAGCTCAAACTGATAAATTGCAATTAGCAGGTGCTGCAACCGAGGCAGCCAAGTCTGAGACAGCAAAGCCTGAGACAGCCGAACCAGCGTCACTAGCTAGCAACTTGACTGTTGAAACTATTGAGAAAGAAAGTGCGAACCTCTACGAGGGCTTTCCTTCGGATCGCTTCGCTAACGCTAACGATCCCATCCCCCCAGTTGCCGAACAAGCAAAAGCAACGGAAAACGCAGTTGCAGCAGATTTAAGCGAAACCAAACCCGCAGTAGCGCCCGCAAATTTAAGTGCCGAACAACCAGTCGCGCAGCAAATCCCCGCAGTAGCGCCCGCAAACTTAAGCGAAACGCAACCCGCCGCATCACTGGCTAATTTAAACGCAGAAAAACCGGCCGCGCAACCCGAGCAAATTTCGCAATCCACAGATTCAAGCGCCCAACCTCAAGCACAGTCAAATGTTTTAGAACAAATCAATCAATACAGCGCAGAAGACAGTCACAGCGAAGATGGGGCTGGCCAAGTAACCTCAGTTTCTCAACTTTCCGACGTTCGGCCGACCGATTGGGCATTCCAAGCTTTGCAATCCCTAGTAGAGCGCTACGGGTGCATAGCTGGCTATCCTGACGGCACTTTTCGCGGCAATAGGGCGATGACTCGCTACGAGTTTGCAGCAGGTTTAAATGCGTGTTTGGATAAAGTTACCGAGCTGATTCAAGGCGGTTCCAGAAGTCTGGCGACGCGAGAAGATTTGGCTTCTGTGCAAAGGTTGCAAGAAGAATTTGCGGCGGAGTTGGCAACTTTGCGCGGCCGCGTCGATGCTTTGGAAGCGCGCGCCTCGGAATTAGAAGCAAATCAGTTTTCAACTACGACTAAACTCAACGGCGAAGTAATATTTGGTTTGGCGGGTATCGCCGGGGGAGAGGATGCCGAGGGCCGCGAAGCTGATAAAACCACGGCTTTTGGCAGCAGGGTTCGGATAAATTTCGACACGAGTTTTTCTGGAGAAGATTTGCTGAGAACTCGACTGCAAGTTTTGAATCTGGGTTCGTTTTCTACGAATAATACGAAAACCGCTGAAGGAGAATTGCGGTTTAACGCCGGGCCTTTTGCCGAGGCTAGCAATACTGTAGGTTTAGATGCGCTGCTTTACCAATTCCCTCTAGGGAAAAACACGACTGTAATTCTCGAAGCCAACGCTGGCGCTGCTGATGATTTTGCTAACACTGTCAACCCTTACTTTGACGGAGACGGTGGCAGCGGTGCTCTTTCTAATTTCGGTACTCGCAACCCGATTTACTATTTGACTGGCGGTTCTGGCATCGCTCTGCGGCATCAGTTTGGGGAAAAACTCGAGCTGAGTTTGGGATATTTGGCCGGCAACGCTGCGAACCCGACACAGGGTAACGGTTTGTTCAACGGTTCTTACGGCGGTTTGGCTCAGTTGACTTTCAAACCGAACGACGACATGGCTTTAGGTTTAACTTACGTTAATTCCTACAACTTCGTTACTGGTACCGGGAGCAATGCTTCTAATTTTCCGGTGCGTCTCGGTTCCTTCGGCCTCGACAGCGACAGCACTCTGCCAGTTACTAGCAATTCCTACGGCGCACAAGCTTCGTGGCGGTTGAACCGGAGATTGGCAATTGGCGGTTGGGCGGGTTACACCAACCAGCGCATTTTATCCAACTTGGCTACTCCTGCAGGTTCTGTGCAGAGGGGGGATCAAAAAATCTGGAACTGGGCAGTTACTTTGGCTTTTCCCGATTTGTTGAAAGAAGGAAATGTGGCCGGCATTTTGGTAGGTATGGAGCCGCGGGTGACGAGTTCTACTAATCGGACTTTGCCGGAAGATAAGGATACTTCGCTGCACGTTGAAGGTTTTTATCAGTTTAAGTTGAGCGACAATATTTCTATCACTCCCGGCCTGATTTGGCTAACTGCTCCTGACCACAATAAGAATAATTCTGATTTGGTGATTGGGGTGGTCAGAACGACGTTTACTTTCTAGGAGCAGCCCACACCAATTTTAGATTTTAGATTGGCGGTTTTAATCTAAAATCTAAAATGGCAAATCTAAAATTGTCCGAGCTTGGGTTTGATGTTTAAACAAAAACGACCAGCTTTAGCAAAAGCTGGTCTGCACAAATAGTTAAATCCGTTGTGTTCCCACAGTGTTGTTCTCACAGTGAGGAAACCCAAGTTGCACGTTTCTTTGCAAAGGGTTCTAAAAGAAATATCATCTCTCTTAAGTGGTACTATAACAACAAAATTTAATTTTATGTAATAAAACTTTACATTACAGGCGGTTTTTAATTTTTAGGACGATCGCACTTTTTTGCACTTTGTATAATAAAACCTGTTTCTAAAACCCGCTCTATACGTAGGTTGATGCCTACCAAACCTTTTATTTTGCGAAAAAACGAGGTTTCGAGGGCCGATCGTCCTTTTTTATCACTTTATATAAATCAAGCCGGAGCTTGCTGCGGTCTGCCCCAGACAATTCGCTCCTGCTTGTATACAACCATACCCGGTTTCGCGCCTTTCGGCTTGTATACATATTTCGGTTCTGTATAAACCACGGGGACTTGTTCGCTGTGGCGGGCGCGGCTGTAGTAAGCAGTCATGTCGGCGGCAAATTGCAAATCGGTTTCTTCAGCCACAGTACCGGGTTTGAGACGCAGCAAAGCGTGGCTTCCGGGAATCTCTAGGGTGTGGAACCACAAGTCGTAGTCGTTGGCGGTGCGAAAAGTGAGTTGGTCGTTTTGGCGGTTGTTGCGCCCGATTAACAATTCAAAGCCGCTGGGGGTTTGGTAGCGGTGAAATTCGATCGCAGCATTTTTGTCGGTACTGCGATAATCTGGTACGTCTAGATATTTTTGCTGGATCAGTTCTTCGCGGATTTCGGCGAGGGTTTGCAAATCTTGGGTGTTGCGGTAGGTTTCCAATACTGAAAGTGCGACTTCAACTTGTTCTAAATAGTCGATTTCTTCCTGTACCGCGGCTAACAAAGGTTCTACTGCAATGCGTGCTCTTTTAAGTTTTTGGTGTTTTTTGTAGAGGGCTTGAGCGTTTTGAACGGCGTTTTTTTCCGGGTTTAGGGCAATGATAACTGGTTTCTCGGTTTCAAAGTCGGGGAGAGAAATCGATTTCATTCCCGGTTCCCAATGCTGCAAATTTGCCATCAGCAAGTCGGCTTGGGATTTGTGCGTGTCGGCGTCTGCTGATTGCTGCAAGCGTTCTTTAAACGTGTTGGCTTTGAGGCGCAGTTTGGCTAAGACGTTGTTGAGTTTTTGGGTAAGCTGATGCCGCAGTTGGGCGAATACTTCTTGATTGATTTCGCCTGTGTAGTAGCTGTTAAGTAATTCTTGAACGGAAGAGGAAGGTTCGGCAACGGATTCTGTAACGGATTTAACGGATGTTAGTTCGATGGCAGTCGGAATAAGGGAAGAAGAAGAATAGGAAGAAACAGCGTTATTTTCTGGTGTCGGCCAATCGATGACGGTGTAGCCTTCGGGGGTAAAACTCGGGTGAAATTTGGAGTTTTCTAAGCATTGCAGCCAGTATAGCCAGCGCTGGAATAGTTGCTGCCATTGGTCGGGATTGAGGCTGTCGGTGGATTGTTCGGGGTCTAAAGAAGCCGATCGAATCATTGACAAAACTAAGGCTTTACTCATCCCTCGGTAATTCTTCAACAGATTGCCCTTTAATTGCCCAGGAACCAGGCTAATTCGCGATTGCCAGCGGTTTTGAGATTCGCTCAGACTCGGCACTGCATCGGTCAAAGACGGGGGCATTTCGTAGGGTTGCCCGGTTTGGATGGGGCGGACGGTGGACTGTTTGGCGCTGACTTGGTGGGCGCAGGTGACAACGAGGTTGTCTTGGGCGGTGAGGATGACGTTGCTGTACTTGCCCATGATTTCGGCGTAGAGATGCCAGAGGGCGGGTTCTCCGGGGCGTTTGGCGAATTGCAAGTCGATGACTCTTTCCCAGGATGAAACAGGGGCGATAGAAACTAAGGCTAAACCGCTGAGTTGATGCCGCAGTTGTTCGCTGAAGGTGAAGGTGTCGGGAATGCGGGGCGGGGGGTCGCCGACGCAGATGCGGGCGGCCACAGGATGCCAGGAAAGGTCAATCCAGCCGCGCCCTTTCATGGTGCGGAGGGCTAGGGACACGGTAAATCGATCGCGCTGGTAGACTTGTTCTAAGCGCGCTGGCAGCCATTGGGCTCGCAGTTCGCTGCAAGCTGCGGTTAATGTTGTAAAGTCTACGGGTTGCACGGTGGCCTCTTTGCGATCGAACTATCTATTTATATGCTGACAGATATCGGTCACATTTTACTAACTAATATCAAATTATTGTTTACTCTTGGGTTCGCATCCTTCGCTATGAAAGCCCTTCAATAATCCCGTTAACAAATAACAAATAACAAATAACTAATAGACATCTCCTAAAAAGCAGGTTTTGAACAGGCAGGGGAACTGTTCCACAAGAATTATGGCAGATATCTAATAACAACTAACTAATAACTTCCCGAATCAATTGCAAATGTTTGTACAAAGGTGCGATCGTATTGGCGGCGATCGCACCGCTAGCAGCAACAGCGGGCAAACCAATTCCCGGAAACGTCGAATCTCCGCAGCAAAACAGCCCCGCTAAAGGCGTTCTCGGCCCGGGAAACAAGCCGCTACCAGCCCGAATTCCGGGCCCGTAGGAACCGCGATGGCGGCGCAAAAACCGTTCGTGGGTGAGGGGTGTCCCAACTAAGGTGACTTCGCAGCGCGATCGAATATCGGGGATAATTCTCTCTAAGGCTTCCCACATTACCTCGGCGCGCGCTTGTTTTTGCAGCTTGTACTCTTCGCTAGTGCGATTCCCTTCGGGATAGCTGCGCCGCGCGTGCTTTTGCCACAAATCGTAAGGCTCGTTTCCGGGGGTATATGCGTGAATGACGTGCTTTCCCGGAGGCGCGAGGTAGGGGTCGAGCAGGGAGGGAATCGAGACGAGAACGACGTTCTGAGGGGCGGAAACTCCCATTTCCCAGTCTTTGACGAAGATGTAGTGACAAGCCAAGTCCGATCGCACTCCGGCAGCATCAATTCCCAGATGCAGGTGCATGAAGCTGTCGCACTCTGGCGTCGCCTGCCGCTGTTGCCGAAACCTTTGCGGGACAGAGGTTTCAGGCAACAGTTTCAGGGTATCCCAAACGGAAGCGTTGGAGACGACGGCTTTGTGCGATCGAATAATTTTGCCCGATCGCAGCCGCACGCCCGCAGCCCGGTTGTTTTCCACCAAAACTTCTGCAACGTGGGAATTTAGCAGCAACCGCCCTCCGTGGCGCTCTAAACCGCGTACCAGGGCATTTACCAAAGCTGCACTACCGCCGATCGGATAGTCCAAAACTGCATTGGGGCGATACCAGTCGGCGAACATGAAAGCGACTTCGGCTGCGATCGTTCCGTCGGCGGGAAGTCCAGACAGCAGGAAACACAACAAATTCAGCCAATTTCGGACAAAGGGATCTTTGACGTTTTTGTCCATAATTTTGCTGAAAGGGCCTGCAAGTGCGATCGCGTCGCCAGCACTTTGCAGGAAAGCCGGCGCAAATTGACCGAGGGTAAAAATACTGCCCAAATCGAAGCGCAAAGCCAGGGAGGGTAAGGCTGTGGCAGCTTTGGCGTAGGGTTCCATGATGCGCTGGAGTTGCCGCCATTCGGCGACTGCTGCGGCGCCGCGCAGTTGTGCGAGCACTTCGCCAAATTGACTCGCACCGACGGATGTGTCGAAATCGCCTTCTGGCAAACAGCAACCCCAGGTATCGTAGGTGATGCAGGGGAGTTTTTCGCCGATCGCATCCAAAACTTGCCGCAGGGGATTGGCAGACGGGCTGTAGGATAATCCTGAGTACAGGGAGGGCCCGGAGTCGAAGCTAAATCCCTCGCGTTCAAAACCGTGTGCGGCGCCGCCCGCGATCGAATGGCTTTCGCAAACCACAACCTCAAAGCCATAGCGGGCGAGCATTGCAGCGCAAGTCAAGCCGCCGATCCCGCTGCCGATGACGATGATTTCTGTGTCTGTGGGGGCGATCGCAACCATGTTTTTCTCCGCTACTTCAGCTAATATTATCTCTGTTACCAACAATAAAACTGGTTTGTATATTAAATGGAAAATATATCTATTCTAGAACAAGCCGCTAAATCTAATTCTAAACCATCTTCCAACGCCGTAGTTGCCGCCCTCCTCGAAGCTGAGAAAAGCGCGAAAAAAACCAAAATTCGCTATTCTTTCGAGCAATTAATCGGCAACTGGCAACTCTGCTTTATCACCGGGACGAAAAAGACTCGACAAAAAGCGGGAATTGTCTTGGGTGCGGGACGTTACATCCCTCAGTGGATTGCGAAAATTCAAATTGCTTATTCGGCTGAACCTGTTGCTGAAGGGGAAGCGTCTAGCGAAACCGGTAGGGTGGAGAATTCGGTGCAAGTTGGGGCGATCGAACTCACTCTTTCCGGGCCGACTAAGTTCTTGCCTAACAATATTTTAGCTTTTGATTTTACCAGAATTACGGTGAAGTTGTTGGGTAAAACTGTGTATCAAGGATTTATGCGCGGTGGAGAAGCGCGGGAGGCAGAATTTTTTAGTTTGAGTGTGGGGAAGCAGGCATTTTTTGCATATTTTTTGGTAGAAGATGGGATAATTGCCGCTAGGGGAAGGGGCGGCGGGTTGGCTTTGTGGGGGAGAGTTTAGCTGGAAATGTGCGATGGGGAAACAAGAGTATTGATTGGTCTCAACTTATCTGTATCTCTCGTTTGTATCGAAGTGTATATCCCCCTAAATCATCAGGGCTGTTTCATTCTCCCCAGGCCCGCCAGGGGTTGAAACCCCCGACGGACTTTTGCTATTAAGCGGGGGTTAAAACCCCCGACGGACTTAATAGGGAGTCGCTACAATTGTCCCCGTCATTTGTGTTTATTTGTTAGGTACGATCGCACATAACAACTTCAAACACACCCCCCGGAATAAACCGACACAAAGCCCTCCGCCGATCGTCCGCATCTTGGCGGTTGACAAAACGCGCAATTGTATAGTGCTCAGCATTCGGTAAAATTCGGACGATCGCCCAAGAATTGCGATCGCCACCCTTTGACTTTTCAGGTGTTTTCTCTCGCGAGTTTGACTTGAGTTCGATCGCGGGGCGATCGGCGATCGTCGGAGAATTGGCTTTTCTGAGAGTGTTGAGGTAGCGGGCGATCGTACTTCCTTTGAGATTCGCCCCGACGCGCAGAATCAGAAACACCGCAAAGCTTTCGATCTCTGGCCCCGTCATGCGCGCGCGATCGGCCTCAAAATCCTCATCAGAGTAGCTGCGGATACCCGACAGCAGTTGCGTGATGCCAAAATCATTCAAAGCTTGTTGATAGCCGCGGTTATATTCGCTGCCGTCGCTCACAGGCTTTACCATAGTAATAGTCTCCTTTTATGTGGACTGTCTCCTTGTATTTGGGGAACCATTAGCCAGCGCGAGCCCTGCAAAAGTTCAGCGCTGGCTTTTGACTCTCTAAGATTATACCACTTAAACGTTACATATGTGTGTCGATAATGACGTGAACTCGACAAGATAGCGCAGATACAGCACAATGACGATTACCGTAGACAAGAAAATACTGAGCCTCTGATGACCAAACGCTTAACCACTTATTTGGCTGATGGAATCCATGACATCCTTGAAGAGTGGGCAAGTCAAGAACGCCGTTCAGTCAGCAGCTTGTCAGCATTCATTTTGGAGCAAGCAGCCAGAGAACGGCAAAAGGAAATGAAACAACAGCCCCAGCCATCGGATGACAAGCAGGAGAAGAGTTGAGTGCAGTTGGGGCGATCGCTCTCTCAAACAAACTGAGGGCTGAAGTTTTTTATTGCTGATTCATGCGCGCGCGATCGGGCGCATAGTGCTGTGCAAAAGCAGCATTGTGCTGCATATTCGACAAAATTGTCTAAAATACTCGACAATGACGATCGGCTTAAATAAGAAACAATTAACCTCTAATGTCTAAACGCATATCAACCTCGATAGGAGAAGGAATCTATGACCTACTTCAAGAGTGGCCAAATGAGGAACGCCGTTCAATCAGCGGCTTGTCAGCATTCATTTTGGAACAAGCTGTGAGGGAACGTCAAAAACAAATGCAAAAACAGTCCCCACCATCCGATGAGAAACAGGAGAAAAGTTGAGTGGACGCATCAAAGCCAAAGAAACCGGGTTTTTTGCGGTTTTTGCCGGCTGTAACGAAGTATTTGGCAAAAAAACCCGGTTTCTGACCACCCCTGCGTCCAGAACTATATGAAATTTATCGGCATAGACTTAGGTTTGAGTTCAGCAGCAAGGGGTTTGTGCTATTTGAATTGGCAAAATAACCAATTAGAATTAATAGAGTGCGATCGCCCCCACTCACCAGGCTAAAGCATTTCGACATCAAGCCAGAGGTTTGAAACATAAATTTTCGCCCCTCTGCCTACCCCCTAAATCTCTCGCCCAAACATCACATCACCCTTTTCCGGCCGGTATCCGCACAGTGAAAATAGATCCTTTTCCTTTTTCGCTTTCTACCAAAATTTCCCCGCCCATCATCTGACAATAGTAGCGGCTAAGTGTCAGCCCCAATCCGGCGCCTTCGTACTGTCGCGTTGATGAACAGTCAGCTTGCACAAAAGCTTCAAACAATTTGTGCTGTTGTTCTTGGGACATTCCAATTCCGGTATCCTTAACCGATAAGCAAATCCAATCCGACTCTTGAACATTCAGCAGGGGACAAGCTATCGCGCCAGAATTAGTTTCATCGGCAGGTATTGGATCGTCAATCGCCGATCGCCCTGCTGCATTCAACTTGCCGCTTCCTTCAATGCGCCTGACAGTTAGTTTAACTCTGCCGTTTTTGGTGAACTTGGCAGCATTACTCAGCAGGTGCATCAAAACCTGCCGCACTTTTTTGAAATCTGCGTGCATGATACCCGCAGTTCGATCGCACTCAATCTCCAAAACATTGCCATTTTTTTCTACCAACGGTTTCGCGGCACACGCAACATTGTCAACCAGGGATTCGATGTCAAACTCTTGGATTTCGAGTTTCATCCCCCCCGCTTCAATTTTTGACAAATCGAGGATATCGTTAATCAAAGATAGCAAATGCGTGCCCGCCTTCTGAATCTTCTGCAAGTCGGGTACAAACTCATCAAATCCCGCATCTTGGGCATCTTCTGAAAGTAGTTGACTGTAGCCGATAATCGCATTTAAAGGAGTCCGCAATTCGTGGCTCATGTTTGCTAAAAACTGGCTTTTAGCAGTGTTAGCGGTGACGGCGGCTTCCTTAGCTTGTTTCAATTCTTTTGTATGTTCCGAAACTCGCTCGATTAGGTGATTGAGAGACGCAGCTAATGAGCCTATTTCGTCTTGTCCGGTGACGGAGGCTCGCAAATCAAAATTCGACTCGGCGGCCACTTGTTTGGCAATCTGAGTGACGCTCACGACTGGTTTAGCGATCGCCCGACTGGTACGGTCAGCCACCATTCCGGCTACCACGACCGACAGCAGCATACTAATAATAATTATGGCTTTTTCCATTCCTTGAGCGTCTTCCATCACTTCACCGCCTTGCCCCTCTTGCTGCTGGGCAATATCGAGGATTTGTCTCAATCTCTCAAGGCTGCTGTTGAGCTGTTTTACACCTTCTCCGCTTTCTGTGGCCAACAATTTTGTGGCCGACTCTATCTCCCGACGTGACATTTGCGATTGCTGGATTTGCTGCAAAGCTGACTTGAGAGTATCGGCATAGGATTCTAAATCTTCCGTGCAATCTTGTAGTAAACTTTTGAGAACTTCCGGCTTTGCTGCCAGCCAAGCAGGTTGGCTATCGGCAAACTTTTCTATGCGTAGCCGCAGCTCTTTTGCCTGTAAAATGCTCTTAACAAACTGCTCTTCTTGAAGTTTCAGCTTGGCGGAATTATCTACAAAAGAATCTAGCTGCGCTCCCTGCAATTGTGCCGCCATCGCTGCATCTTTAAAATTGCCTAGTAATTGCGCTTGTAGGTGAGCGTCATTGAATTGTTTTAATCCTTGTCCTTGGTAGTAATCAGCAATCACCAGCCCGCTCAAAGAGCCAAAAAATCCGATTCCTATTGCCAAAAAATACCCGCGACCAATTTTTTTATGGATGGACAAAGCACCAATTTTATATGGCCACGTTTGGCGGAGTTTTAAGGATGGTATTTCTACAAAATCCTTTCTGGATATTTTATTGTGTGCGGTTTCTAGAGAAGCGACTCGTTCAGAAATAAAGAGCGGCATCAGTTTACCTACCTTGCTATTTTTTTGTTTACCTTTCGCGTTGCCACAGGTTCTTTCTGCGGGTTAAATGGTTCTAACTCTCGATTAAACTCGCCTTGGTATTCCCAAACGGCAACTGATAAACTTGCTTCGTTCCCGGTTTTTTTTAGCAAGTTAATTTTGGACATATGCAACCGCTGTATTCTGCTAAAATCTACCACGCTCTTAAGTTCTCCAAATGGAAAGCTTGTCTGTTTAACCGTAGACATCTGCGAAAAAGCATCTGAAACTATTGTCGAGTCAGAGGAGAAACTTAAATTCGGTTGATGTCTAAGAGATAATTAGGCTGTTGATGACTGTTGCCAAATTACTTTTTCGACTCGTAAAAGTCTGCCACAGGCAAAAAAAAATAAAAATTTATACACGCAATGAATTATCTCTGCGTGGAATGTTACAGGCAGAAAATTCTCTCTGACCTGTTTTGCCTGTGAGTAGCCCAAAGCTGATATTGTCTGTTGACAATGCACCCGATTCCTCAGCTTGGGAGTTTTGCTGCCAGCAATGCGACGATTGCTTGACGGTTTTTTTCGATCGTCCGACAACTTTGTAGCACAGAATGTCACAAATGCAGGAGCCGATCGAACTTTTGCACCCTGGCGATCGACTTTTGGCACCGTTGCCCCGCACAGACAAGTCTGAGGTAAAGTGTCGTTAGTTGAGTATAACTGTAGGGCTTGCGAAAAGAAACCCGGTTTCCGGGAGTCAACTGTTGGCGATTGCGAGTTCTGGAGTTGCGGTGGTCAATTCGATCGCCAGTGCTAGCTTACCGTCTCTACCCAAAGCTTCATCGGCCAAGTGTACCATCCAGCGATTCGGCTTGGCTTGGGGTCTGGCGGCGAGAACAGCGGCCCAAGCTTCCCGTTCTTTGCCGCGACCCAACAGCGCAGCACAAACAGTCAAAGCTGTGGCAGTTGAACGGCTGATCCCACTTTGGCAGCAGATCAGCAAACTGCCTCCCTGTGGTGACATTTTGAGGGCAAAGTCAATAATTTTAAGTACATCCTCAATGGTAGGCAAGATTTGATCGGGGTCGTCAACGGGGGTGTCGAGATCGTTAAACTCCAGGCACATTCGATTTGGGATTCGATGAAAAGTTTTAGGTTCCGGCACACCGGGACTGCCGATCGAGATCAGGTATTTAATCTCGCGCCCCGCAGCGCGGTCAACAATGTATTCGCTGGCTTCTGCTTGCGAAGCAATCAGGATGTTCGGCAGTTTTTCACCCGATAAATCTGCAGAGACTGAGGAATCAAAATCAACTGTTTCTGTCTCAGTCCTGACATCCGCCAAGTATTGGGCAGCCAGCGCCCGAACGTCAGCAAATTCCCGATTTAAAGCTGTTTCCAGAGCCAAAATAGCAGCCGTTGAGCCAATTTGACCGAGGGATTTAACAGCGTTTTGGCGCACTCCAGAAGTTTCGTCTCCCAGCAGCCGCACCAAACCTGCCACAGCTTCCTCTGTCCCAATTTCCCCCAAAGCAGCAGCAACTCTCCACCGCACATAAGATTCGCTGTCGCCAATTGCGCTCGCCAGTCCCGCGACCACCATTTTTTGCAATTTCGCATCTCCCTCTGTATTGATGTTCCCAAGGGCCACCGCCGCCCTGCCGCGCACGAAAATGTCTCGATCCGAGAGCGACCGGATTACGGCCACCATAGCCGCCTCGCTGCTGATTTCTCCCAAGGCAGAAACTGCACTGCCCCGCACGTCTGAGTCGTTATGGTTGAGGGCTTGTACCAGCCCGGCCACAGCCGTTTCCGTGCCAATTTGTCCCAAGGCCTCGGCGGCCCTCAAAGAAACTGCATAGGAGTCTGGGTCGTCGTGAAGCAATTCTATTAAGCTGGGTACTGCCTCACAATCGCCGATTTTCCCCAAAGCCGCCGCGGCCCTAGCGCGGACGATGTGATTTTCGTCTCTGAGGGCATTCAGCAGCCCGGGAACTACCTCAGAGACGCCGATTTTCCCGCAGTTGACCGCCGCCCGCCAGCGCACCTCGGAGTCGGGGTGGTTGAGGGCTTTCAGCAGCGCGGGGACGGCTGTTTTCGGGTTAATTTTGCCCAAGGCCCAAACAGCCCGGGCGCGTACCTTGGACTCTGGGTGTTTGATGGCTTTGAGCAGTGCTATGGCGGCGGGTTTCGAGTTAATTTCTCCTAAAGCCCAAGCGGCCCAAGCTTGCATTTGGGAATCTTGGGATTCGAGCGATCGGGCTAATTCAATTACTGCTGCTTCGGAGCCGATTTTGCCGATCGCTCGAATCCCCTCAAGGCGCACTGCACTTTCTTGGTGGTTCAATGCGGCCACCAGCATTGGAATTGCCATATCGGAACTTGTTAGGGCCAGCAGTTGAATTTTGAGCAGCGGCGAAGTGGGGATTTTGTCGATTAATTTTATGGTAGCTGTTTGAAATTCTGGCTTTACCGTTCCTGCTAGCTTCGAGCCGAGTTTTAAATTTACTTTTAGAGCTAATTTTACTGCCCGCAAAGCCAGACTTTGCTGTTCTACTTGCGGCAATATAGTCGCCAAGGTGCGCATCCCTTGTTTTTGTTTCAAATATTTATGATGGAATTGAGCATCGCTGAGCTCGGGTAGCTGTTGGATGAGGCTTGCTGCTGAAGTCACTGATTTATCCTAATATTTTGGCGAGCGGTTGAGATTGCTCTTTTAAACTGTCTTTCAAAAATATGGCGTCTACAAAACGCTACTTCTAAAAAAAAGCTTGCACCCACTTCTAAAATATGTCTTATTCCACTATTTTTGCAACTCCCCAATTATTAATTATCGGGTTTGTTTGGGCGATCGGCTTGACAATTAGTTGCGCTTGCTGATTGGCATCGCTGCGCTTTTAACTTGCCTAACTCTGCTATATCATTTTATACTCACATCTTGCACCATTGTCAGGAAGAGGCAAGATGCCTGTTCCACAATAAAATTCAGCCTTTGTGGAACAGGCATCTTGCCTGTTAATCAAAGCTTATTGAGAATGGTGCAAGATCTTATTCTATACCCACTTGGTTTGAAATAGCGATCGGCGCGGTTGACTGCTGCTAACCGGAAACAGCTTGATTGCGGGACAATCTCTCAACGAGCATAGGGCCCTTTTTTCAAAACCTTAGCCAAAGCATTATCGTTATCTCGCAAACCTTCGTAAAAAAACATCACTTCTCCTTGAATCCCGCAAGAGCGGTTGTAAGCAATTACTTGCAACAACAGTTCGGGAGTTATGCTATATTTGCTGCCTCGATTCGTCAACAAAATACCGGGCGACACGCACTTTACTTGCTGGCCACTAAGCTGTCCCCCAATCATTTTATCGACCAATTGTTTGTAAGCATTAAAATCGCGGCGATAAAACTGCGGGTGAAACACATCGACAAAGTTTTTGTCAACCCAAGCTTTAGAATCTTGCAAATATTCCACCAATCCCCAGTCATAAGGACTCGGCGACATCGATAGCAACAAATCGGGATTAATAGCTTTCACTTCTCGGTGTAAACGAGCTACAAACTCAGTAATAATATTAGCACGCCACTGCAGCCAATGTTGTTCTTTACAATCCGACGGCGCTGCTTTACCGCACTCTTCTAGATAGCGTTTAACCGTTTTTTCGTCGTAACCGCCTTCTACCGGAAACGCAATGCGATCGTCTCCTTGAACCCCGTTTACCGGATAATTCTTAGCAACTTCCAGCATCAACCCCAGCACAAAGTCTTGCACTTCCGGGTCAAGAGAATTCATCCAGTCAAAGTTATTTTTCTTAAGTAAATTGCCGCTGGCATCACGGGCGGTCCACTCAGGTTTTTTCGCCAGCAAATGACCGCCCTTGCGATTGTAAGAACTCACAAATCCGTATTCAAAACAAGGAATTACTTTTAAACCAACTCTCTTGGCCTCAACACATATTTCTGCTAAGGGGTCGCGACCTTGATAGCGCGAGTCAATTTCCACCCCAAATTTTTCCCGCATAATTTTAGAAGGATAAGCCGTATAACCCTGGCTCCAAATTATAGGAAAAACGGTATTAAATCCCGTATCGGCGAGAAAGTCCATTGCCTCAGCAATTCGCTCTTTTGATGTGAGAACTTTGGAGTCAGTGGTGGTTATCCAAACGCCGCGAATTCCACCAGGATTGTTAGTCGCAAACGAACTGGGCAGCGTTGCTGGATTTGGTGCAGAAAATCCAGTCGTGGCCAACCGCTGTTGGAGGGAAGAGGTAAAACTGCGAATTGCTGATTGGAAAGGTGTGAAAAATCCCATTTATTTATTTATTTAATGTTTTTTTGTTGTAAAGTAGGCACTGCACCCGCTACGTTATTGATTGGTAGCACCCGGTATTATTTATAGATAAGATGCGCCGAAGAACCGCCTATATTATTTATGGATAAGGTGCGCGGCGCGCACCCTACATTCATTGGTAGCACCCGATATTATTTATGGATAAGGTGCGCGGCGCGCACCCCAAAATTGTACTATCCAGCTACTCCCGACAACTTCTGGCTCAAAGCTTCTTTCAAAAGTTCTGCCTTATCAGTTTCCTCCCAAGGCAACTCTAAATCAGTGCGTCCGAAGTGACCGTAAGCCGCCACATCTTGATAGAAACGGCCGCCTCTTTCAGCAGGCAAATTCTGCAAGTTAAATGCTTGAATGATTCCTGCAGGACGCAGTTCAAAATGCTGCTTCACAACTTCTAAAAGGCGATCGTCATCAACTTTTCCAGTGCCAAAAGTTTCGATCATCATGCTAACAGGCCGCGCAACGCCGATCGCATAACTCAACTGCACTTCGCACTTTTGGGCTAAACCAGCCGCTACGATATTTTTAGCAACGTAGCGACAAGCATAAGCCGCGCTGCGGTCTACCTTGGTGGGGTCTTTCCCAGAAAAAGCGCCGCCGCCGTGACGGGAATAGCCGCCGTAGGTATCCACAATAATTTTGCGGCCCGTCAAACCCGAATCTCCTTGAGGCCCGCCGACCACAAATTTGCCGGTGGGGTTGACAAGGAAGCGAGTTTCTGCATCCGGCTTCACGCTAATATCGGCAAACACGGGTTGGACGATAGCAGCCCAAAGGTCTTCTTTGATTTTGGCTTGAACTGCGGCTGTGTCTGTGATGTCGCCGATCGTTTCGGTGTGCTGCGTAGAAATTAAAATCGTATCTATGCCAACAGGTTTGCCGTCCTCATAGATGACTGTAACTTGGCTTTTGCCGTCGGGACGCAGGTAAGATAACTGACCGGTTTTGCGGACTGCGGCCAGTTGACGGCAAATCCGGTGCGCTAAACTGATCGGCAGAGGCATCAATTCCGGCGTTTCGTTGCAAGCAAAACCGAACATCAAACCTTGGTCGCCAGCGCCGATGGCGTCCAATTCCTCTTCACTCGATTGTTCCCGGCTTTCGTGGGCTGTGTTCACCCCTTGAGCAATATCGGGAGACTGAGAATCAAGAGCCACCAACACTGAGCAACTATTGGCCGAAAAGCCGTTGTCAGCGTGGATATAGCCAATATCGGCTATTTTTTTCCGGGCTAATTCTATGTAATTTACCTGAGCTTTAGTGGTAATTTCGCCCGTCAGCAGCATTAAACCGGTGTTGACGACAACTTCTGCTGCGACGCGGCTTTTGGGGTCTTCAGTCAGTAAGGCATCTAAAATCGTATCTGAAATTTGATCGCAGATTTTATCGGGATGGCCTTCAGTGACCGATTCAGAGGTAAACAGGTAGCGGCGTGACAATGATTATTTCTCCTTAGATAGGGGCTCTTCCTGCGCGACATCGACGACCGACGAGTTATTTGTCAGGTAAAGGCTCAGAACGATCGCGTCTGGGCTACCGTCGAATTTTTGTCGATCTGCAGAGCCGTGTTGAAGCAGGGTTTGAGAGTGGGTAAAGTGACACTACTATAGCAAAGTCAGTTCCGGGAAGTCCCTAAAAACTTAGATTTTTTAGGATTGTCGATCGATCTTGGACACCGTTCGTCTATCTCCTAACCTGACAAAGGTAAGATAAAGTCAGGGTATCGCCTTGTGCAACGACTATGGCAGGACTCCAAAAATTACCAAACTCGATCCAAACAGTTGCCGACCTAGAATTTCCCGGCGGCCCCATACCGCTTGACTCTCGATTTTATATTGAACGCTCAGGGGCCGAAGCCCTGACCTGTGCAGAAATTAGCAAACCCGGAGGCCTCGTTCGCATTAAATCTCCCAAAAAAATGGGCAAAAGTTCGCTGATGCTGCGGATAATTGACGCGGCAGTCGATCGTGGATACCGCACAGTAAATGTAGACTTTCAGCAAGCCGACGCAGCGGTTTTTGCTAGTTTAGATAAATTTTTGCGCTGGCTTTGTGTCAATGTCGCTCGGCAACTCAAACTCGAACCAAATATCGATAAATTCTGGGATGAAGATATGGGCAGCAAGGTAAGCTGCACTATTTACTTTGAAAACTATTTGCTCGCAGAAATTGACAGTCCTGTTGTTTTGGTTATCAACGAAATAAATCGAGTATTTGAACGCACCAATATTGCTCAAGATTTTCTGTCGGTGATCCGTTTTTGGTACGAACAAGCTCGCGCTAGCCCAACTTGGCAAAAACTCCGAACTGTGGTTATTCATTCGACAGCAATTTATATTGATTTGAATGTTAATCAATCTCCATTTAATGTAGGAATGCCGATTAAACTCTCAGAATTTACTGTTGAACAAGTTCAAGATTTGGCGTGCAGATACGGACTAAACTGGAGCGATCGCAATCCGATAGAGCAATTAATGAACATGGTAGGCGGGCATCCTTATTTAGTGCATTTAGCGCTGTATCACCTGGCTAGTTTGCTGCAAAATCGCCTGTCCGTCGAACGGGAGGAACCGGGGGAGGAACTGGGGCGAGCCGAATTGGCAGAACTGTTAACAGCAGCTCCTACTCACAGCGGAATTTATAGCGACTACTTGCAAAATCAGTCGCTCGCCATTCAACAGCAGCCCGAACTCGCCTCCGCATTCCAACAAGTTGTCGATGCTAAAAATAGCATTCACCTCGAACCTTTGATGGCTTATCAGTTAGACAGCATGGGACTGGTCAAATTAGAGGGAAATAACTGTAGTTTGTCTTGCGAATTATATCGGCTGTATTTTCAAGGGCAAAATTTGTGCGAGGACAAGTGGTCGGCTGTTGGTTTGGAGGAGTTGCAGCAAGAAAATCAAAGGCTGCAAGCTTTGGTGAATGTGGACGAACTTACTCAAATTGGCAACAGACGGTATTTTGATAGTTGCTTGCGAACCGAATGGAAACACATGGCTCGCGAGGGTTCTCCGATATCTTTAATTTTGTGCGATCTCGATTATTTCAAAATATATAATGATACCTACGGACATCAAGCTGGAGATGATTGTTTGCGATTAGTAGCTCAGACAATTCGCCGATCGCTCCAGCGTCCTGCTGATGTAGCTGCTCGCTACGGTGGCGAGGAATTTGCTGTTATTTTACCTGAAACTGATGCGTCGGCGGCTCTGGTTGTTGCCGAACAAATTAGAGCGAAAGTGAAAGATTTGAAGATTGTTTTTAACCCGCAGAGTCTTGACGGCCTGCCTAATTCTGTGGTAACGATTAGTTTAGGAATTGCCAGCGTTGTTCCGAGCGAGGAAAATGAGGCCGTAACGCTGCTACTGGCGGCTGATGACGCTCTTTATGACTCGAAAAGGGAGGGGCGCGATCGGCTCACTATGAGTACGCTTTTAAATTTTCGATTTGCTGCTGTTAATTAGGTATTTCCTGGGAAATATAATTCGTTTCTACACATACAAAGTCCGCCTGCGCGGACTCTGAAAAAACGATAGTTGAGAACTGGATTTGATATTAATAGCGGGGGACGGTTCGATCCACCACCATTGAGTAAGCATCTATGCCGCCAACGACATTTTTAACGTTGGTAAATCCTCGCTCAGTTAACCAATGGCACATTTGAGCCGATCGCACTCCGTGATGGCACAGAACTAAGGTTTCTTTGTCGCGATCGAGTCTAGCGTCAATTTCACCAGACCATTCGGCAAACTCGCTCAGCGGAAAAGCTACAAATCCCGGCAGCGCCGCGAGTTCAATTTCGTCAGGTTCCCGCACGTCTACAAGCTGCAATTTCTCAGCATTGGTTTCTGCTAATTGGCGAGCTAATTCTTCGACTGTAATTTGAGCAAAATTTTCTGACATTTGATTAGAAGGAAGAAATCAGTTAGCAGTTGGCAGTTGGCAGTTGGCAGTTGGCAGTTGGTAGTTGGCAGTTGGTAGTTGGCAGTAGCTAATAGCTGTGGAATAACAAATAACAACTAACAAATAACAACTAACAAATAACAAATAACAACTAACAACTAACAACTAACAACTGACAAATTAATTGACGGGCGAAGGCGGTGAAATTAGCTCCACAGGAGGGGTAGGTGCAGGACGCCCGTCCAACTGGCTCACGCTGTTGCTGGGGTCAAGACAAGTGGCGATTAACCGGTCAGTGGGAAAGTCGAGCCTGCCACTCAAACCGACTACGCATTCAGCAAACTGTTGTGGCAATAAACTGCGGCGGCATCCATCGAGCACTACGAGGGGAGCAGCAGGTTGAGTTCGACTTTTGCCGTTAATATTCACTACGCAAGTAGCCAATTCGTTGGGGCGCCTCACCCGCCTACAGCTTGAGAGCGCTTCGACACCAGAAATATTGGTTTTGCGGTTGATTTGGAGAGCGCATTTAGATATGTCGCGGGGGTGGAGGGCATCAGCACAAGCGGCGGCGGCGGCCTCTGCTCCCACTCCGGCGTCGATTAGTTCCAGGGCGCAGACGCGATAGGGATTCCTAGAGCGAGGGATTCTAATCGTGATGGCTGATGCTGGTGAAATTGGCAGTGCTGTGGCTAACAAACCGAGTGCTGCTAGCTGCGTGCCGAGAGCCAATATCCAGCGCCCGGTAGGGCTTGAGGCTGTCGGTGCTGGTTTTGGGGAAGAAGTGCGACAGAAATTGCGGTTGTGCATGGCAGATCGAGTAGTGAGTTTTTTTGGCTGATTGGGGCGATCGAGCGATCGGCTTTTCCTTGAGAATTTACCGCACATTATGGATCGCGCTGCGGTCGATCGTTTTTTTATCGATCTTTGTTGGAATTTTGACCGTTACACACATATAATATAGAGTCTGCATAAAATTGCATACAGATATTAGAGAGGAAAATAAATGTCTCGATATCGAGGCCCCCGATTGAGAATCGTCCGTCGCCTGAAAGAGTTGCCGGGTCTAACCCGCAAAACCCCCAGACGAGATTATCCGCCTGGACAGCACGGTCAAAACCGCAAAAAGCTCTCTGAGTATGCGGTTCGTTTGCAAGAAAAGCAAAAACTCCGTTTCAATTACGGTGTGACGGAACGCCAACTGCTCCGTTACGTCCGCAAAGCCCGCCGTGTCACGGGCTCCACAGGTCAAGTGTTACTGCAATTTTTGGAAATGCGCTTGGACAATACTGTGTTTCGGATGGGAATGGCTCCAACCATTCCGTCCGCTAGACAATTGGTAAATCACGGTCACATAACTGTCAATGACCGTGAAGTCAATATCGCCAGCTATCAGTGCAAGCCTGGTGATGTGATTGCGGTGAAAAATAGAGAGCGCTCGCGCACAATGGTAGAAGCTAATCTCAAAGACCCAGGCTTGGCTCACTTGCCGAATCACTTGGAATTTGATAAGCAAAAACTAATTGGCAAAGTTAACGGCGTTATCGAACGCGAGTGGATTGCTCTACAGATTAACGAACTGCTAGTGGTGGAATACTACTCGCGGCAAGCTTAAGTTATTAGTCATCAGTCGTTGGTCATTAGTCATCAGTTGGTTGCTAGCAGAATAATTAATAATTGGGTAGAAACCCAGTTATTGATTTATTGCTACTGAATAATGAGGACTAAGGACTGAGGACTAAGAATTCATAATTTTCAACACTCCCACCCCCTAAAAAGGGATGGGATTTTTTGAAGGTTTCGCTTGTTAACTTCCTTGAGTTGCCATTTGCTCAGACGAGACCTGGCTGAGGGCATTAGATGATGTCCGATCCCCAAATTTTTCCTTTAAAATGTTTCTTCTCCGGTTGGTTCGTGGTGGACAAGACCTCGCTTTTGAAGGCGATAATTCGCTACAACGGGGTAAACAACACCGCGTATCCGATTGATCGCACCTACTGGACGATGAACTGCTAAGCCGTTCCAGGGAGAATATCTCAGGTTTTCGTTGAAATCAGATTGTTTTTCATAATCAATAATCTGATGCTTGACGGTAAGACGACCTACTCTCAAGAAGGGTGATTCCTTTTCCTTCCAGACATTGATACCATCGTCGATCGGCATTTTTAGGCTGGTTTGGAACTGGATGCCAAAATCCCACCAGTATTCGGCATCAGGTTTCGCCAAGGCTTGAATTAGATCGTCCCGATAATAATTGTCTGGTTTATTGGGATCTAAACCCAAGGCTTTAGCGCGATCGACAAAAGGAATTTTAGGGATTCCCGGTCGAGATTGTTCTGGAATTATCTCGTGAGGTGGTTTGGATGAAACCGGAGTAAACCCATACTTAATTACCGCCGGATATTCGACAGGAACTAGACCAGGCTGGGAGGGATCGAAATCGGGATAGAGACCCAAAGCAGAGGGTGAACCGCTCCAATATTTGGCTGTTAGCAAACTCTTCGGAGTCCGGCTACCAGTAAGCGTCGAGACCGCTAGAAAGTGTCTGGGATGTCGTATTAGCCACTTTTTCAATGCCTCTGGTGATTCAACCAGAGCAGAAAAAAAGCCGTAGTAGTCTTTGATGGTTTGGCTCACAAATATCTCTGAATTGTGAACAATGATATCCTGGGTTTTTGACTCGTGGCTTTGCGCGAGTCGTTCCCCTTCCACCCCCATCACTTTCACTGATATTGAGCGCGAATCTTTTTGGTAATCAGGGTATACTTTGGTAGCCCCGTTAGCAAATCGCAACCAAACAGGATATTCCTTGGGTTTTGCTAGCACACCTTGCTTAAGGGAAATAGCATTGAGTCGCGAAGAACTTAACGAAGCGCGTTTGCCCAATTCGCGTTTAATCGCTTCCTCATCAAAGTCAAAAATTTCCAGAGTTCCTTTAACGCAAGCATGAGTTTTGGCGTGAGTATCTCGCAGCGCCCGCTCCTTATTGCCGTAAAGATTATCCATCCGAAGCTTGGCCTGCTCAACAAGAAGATCGTAGTATTTGAGTTCGTCCTGTTCCGGATATTCGGTAAATAACTTTTTGTTCATAACATAACCTTCGGTTAATCGCTAAAAAAGGCTCTACACAAACCGTTGCATCTGTTAAACAGTATAACTGCTGGTGCAATTGCTTCCGAATTGCCGTAGCCGATCGCTTGCGAAAAGATCGCCTTTTTCTTCCTCATTTTTGAGGGCGCAGGTGTGTTTGCGCCCCCCACTACCTTGAGTCTTAGTTGTCAGCTACAACTTAAAGCTCGAAGGAGACTTTGTACTTAGGATCGCTTGGAGGAACATTACGATTCACTAAATCAGAGACTGTTTTGGTATTTTGGATAATTTCCCAACCAACCTCAGAAAAAGTTTCCTTATTGAAGACTTTAGGCGATAACAAAGGATTAGTTAAAGCTTGGGAGAAAGCATCAATGCCAATTATCCGTGCTACTAAAGGCGGAATTGCTGAATTTTTGCGGACATCTTCAGCGTACAATCCCACAAATAATTCAATCTTATCAACATGACCGTACAACTCTTTTAATTTCTGTTGAGCGTATTCGTCACCCGTAATTTGATTGAAATCAGTCACCCTGGGATAACCACACATTTCGCGGTAATCGTTATAACTGGCTAACTGCGCCTGCCGTCCGAGTTTAACAGATGCTAGTTCGGTAGCATCAATAAATGTATAGGGTGTTCCTGCGATCTTAAAATCAGGTGTGTTAAACAAACCAATTCTAGTGCCTGGTTGGGAACAAGTTTCTTCCATCAATGCACCCAACCCTTTATCGATTAACATCTGATTATTCCAGAGGGAATCGTACATGGATTGTTCTTTACCCTCATAGATAAAGGTTTCCGGAATCGCACTATGCCAGCGATAGACAAAACTAAACTCAATCGCCATCCAATTTTCTCGATACCAACTTTCCTTGGTAAAAGCTTCAGGATCGGCAAAGAACCTAAAATTATAGGGCGTAATGTGGAAAATGTACTCTTCCATAATGATATTGAGAATAATCACCATGAGAATATTTCTCGCGGTTTGAAAGAGCCTCTCATCGTCCCATTCCGGATAGCTTTTGGACAAAACATCACAAATTCGATTATGCTCCCTGATACATAAAGTGTTGAGCATGACATAGCCAATTTGGACGTTTGCCCGTTCAACTCCCATTGCAAATAGCTTGCTTTTCTTTTCGGGGGGTTGTCTTTTCTCATCATTAAGGGGTGCATGAAGACCTTCAAATTGAGGATCGATAATACCCTGCTCAGGGTCGGCATAATAAAAGAGTGGATACTCTTCTTCTACGCCATCTTTGCGCTTGAGTTTTTGGGTTTTAAATTTGCCGTCTTTGAAAGCTCTGAGCATATTTGTTTGTTTGCGGGTCAACCCGTAAACATTACACATATCAATCTGATGGTTGGAGGTATTTTTGAAGCGGTTTTCCTGATCGATCCGGAGAAAACTATCTGTAAACCACTGCACCCAATAGGGAAATAGCAGAGTGGATTTTTCCGAATAAATGGTTTTTCCATCTCTTTTTTGGAATAAGGTCTTTACTTTGTCGAGTGGTGGTAAATTCCCTTCTTTGTTGAATCCTGGGTCGGGAGGTAAATGTCGCCCAGTATAAGTCTTGTCTGTAAGTGAATCCCAAGAGATGTAGGTATCAGTTTTTTTGGGAATATCTGTCCCTGGAATTTTGGGATCTAAGCCCATTAAGCTATAGGGAAGCGGGCGAGTCGGAAGTTTGTAAATGATGCTATTTAGAAAAAATTTGTTTAGTTTACGTTTCAGAGGCTCGTAACTTTGAACTAAATCCCAAATTGGTTTGAAATGAGTCAACGTATATGCTAAAGCTTTGTTGCTCAATCCATCTCTAGATGTATCTCTTGTCATGATTCCTTGTCCTTTCGATTGTTGTAGATTACAAAATTTTCTGATGTTCGGTTCTGAGAGTTTGATAAAGTTCGATCATTTTTCTATATTTTCAATTACTTTGGAGAGAAGTTTTTGCAGATTCTTAGGCCGATAGTCTTGGCTCTTTTTTAATCGCTCGATCGCGCTTTCATGAAGATCCTCAATGGTCTCTCCCACCTCGCGCCACTTGATTCCTGCCAATTTGAAGAACCCAGGATTGTTTTGAAATGGAACCTTATAATCAGGCTTGATATCCTCAATGGCTTCTGGCTCGAATTCAAGCTTCAATTCAAGGTCACTGATTTGATCCAACATCCACTTCAAAACAGCATCTGATAACCCGCGGTATGCTGGGGTACCACCGCCGATGCAGCCATGCTCGCCTGGAAACCAAACTTGACGAAGCTTCTGGTTCGGGGCATCAGGATTTTTCTTCATCAGGGTAACATCAAAGACTTCGCGAATTTCGTCGATCGCAACGGCGTGCAACGCATTCTCAATATCCTTATTTAAAGTGGTGTCGTGGAATTTGTACCTTGTTTTGATCTGTCCCTCAAACTTCTTCAAGGCGGGTACAAGAGGAATACCGAGCGCTCCAACGGTGTCGAAACAACCAAGCAAGGTAATCGGGACGCGATCGCCCCGATCTTTGCCGTTTTCTTTGCGGAACCTCTTTGCTTCCTCATCATTTGGTTTTATGCCTCGGTTACGGTAAAGCTCGTAAGCTTCTGATGCCTTGGTAACATAACGGCGGGATAGGAGACCGGAGCAATAGATCATCCCCGCTAGACTCCTGACTGTGTAAGCACCGCGACTGAACCCGAATAGATAGATTTCGTCACCGCGATCGTAGTTGAAAGAAAGAAAACGATAAGCATCTTGTATATTTTTATCGATTCCCAGCCCAGTGACTCCGCCCACAATCTTGTTACTGTCTACTCCAATTCCCTCGTCATAAAACACGATCTGCGGAACCCCGTCACTGGCTGTCCGTTTCACGGCCTGGGCAACCCTAACCACATTAGTTGGGCACTGAGTATCTAGTTTGTTCCAAGTTCCATCACAGCAAACGATCAGACGTTTCCCTGGTTTCGTCATTTTTATATTCTCTCTTTGAATCTGAAAATTTGATAGCGACCTGTAATTGCTAATCGGTTACTTGAGATTCCCCGTTCCCCTTTTTGGGTCGCTTCAGGCAAGCCCTCCTAATTTCTTGCTCGACGAAATTGTTATCTGGTTGGGCAATCTTTAGCTATTTCGATTCTCAGGATATTAGTCCCAAAACACTCTATAGTCTAGCTGGCTGTATTAAAATGTTAATTTTATTTATTTTTCTTAAATTAAAATATTTACAGTGTGAAATAAGCTGTTCGACATCTAAACTGCATCAACTCGCGTTACCTTTGTTTTTGATCTTTCGGTTCCATTTCATAATTA
>NZ_JAUBQM010000075.1:0-35025 GCF_036701245.1 Microcoleus sp. Pol14D4 | reverse complement strand
TTACTCAGAATGGCTGCAATTGGTCACAACAGCCTTATTTAAGTATTTGTACTTATTGCAAAAGTGACACGCTCCCGGAGTCTCCGGGGGAAGACGCCTCAGAATTAAGGTTTGGCAAGTGACATCGGGGCGTTCTTTGATGTGAACGCTTCTCAATTCCCCCTCCGGATCTGCCCGCACCCATTTTTTTGTCTCTTCTAGGATGGCTAGCGGACTGTCAGAATAAGTCGGCGGGTTTTCGATATTATCGATCGGGTTAATTTCTGCTGAGTCTTCTGAAATCAACGGTAAATCACGTCTAACTTTTTCCTGCGTTTGTTCGATAGTGAAGTCTTTCAGCCGCATCTTGAGATATTTGTCCAGCCAAGTAATGAGGCTGCCCAGATTGCGATCGTAAGGTTTGTTTGCGGTGTTCGCTTCGCAAACATTGCGACAAAAATACACCCAAGTTTGCTGTAAAGCATCGTTGTAATGAGGCGTGTCTTCTTGCCAAAGTTTGCCGGATTTTACAATCAGCCTCACTATCTCGCTGAGTTTTTCCCGCCGCATCAAGCTTTTGGGCGGATGCGAACAGGCTTCAGCAACTAGCTGTTGCAGTTGTTGGTTTAAATTGTTGTCCTTACCGTTGGTGTCGGGCATCGGCGAGCGCCTCCTTAAGAGTCTCTGGATGAAGGCTGCACACGGCATTTGCTGGTTTAAATTCCAAGATAAAATTCCTGATTTGATTAGTCCTGGACGCATTTCAAGGTAATTGTGTCATTGGCAAGTGAAACGAAGAATCTCAAACCCTTGTAACACCGCCCTTAGATGCGTAAGTCCTGTTGATGTTTGGCAGTCGAACAGGTGCTCTGTGCCAATCAGTTATCAGCATCGTGCGAGAAAATTTCGCGCAAATTAGGCAAAAATTTTAAAAATATTTAGTTGACAAATGCCAGCAAATGGGTTAATAAATCGATTTTAGATTGAACTCACGGATACGTTCTCTGCCTTCTCTGCGGTTTAAATAATTTAGATCTGAGCGGAAACGATATCACCGATCGCCCGAATCTGCCCTAAAATCCTCTAGCTGTGCGTATTTCGCTGTATTCCCAATGGCCGACTTGCTTATCTGCCTAGAAATCATATACTTTGTCAAGTTAAGAAAATATTTTTTTGATTCATCCAGGAGCGAGAAAAAAAATGTACATAGTACAAATTGCCTCGGAGTGCGCCCCCGTCATTAAAGCAGGGGGTTTGGGCGACGTAGTTTACGGTTTGAGTCGGGAGTTGCAGAATTCCGGTCACTGCGTTGAGATTATTCTACCCAAGTACGACTGCATGAGGTACGACCACATTTGGGGACTTCACGAGGCCTACCGGGATTTGGCTGTGCCTTGGTACGGCGGCGAAATCCTCTGTGATGTCTTGTGCGGCTGGGTGCACGGGCAGTTGTGTTTTTTCATCGAACCTCGCTCTCAAGATAACTTTTTTAATCGCGGCTGTTATTACGGGTGCAATGACGACAATATGCGGTTTGCATTTTTCAGCAAAGCCGCTTTGGAATTTTTGCTCAGAAGCAACAAGCGTCCCGATGTGATTCACTGTCACGATTGGCAAACTGGTTTGGTTCCAGTCCTGCTGTTTGAAATATACAAATACAATTGGATGGAATATCAGCGAGTCTGCTATACCATTCACAATTTCAAACATCAAGGCATGGGAGGTAGCGATATTTTGGAAGCAACGGGTTTGCACAGACCGGATTATTATTTTGATTACGATCGCCTCCGAGATAACTTTAACCCTTTTGCTATCAACTTTATGAAAGGTGGTATTGTTTACTCGAACTTTGTCACCACGGTTTCGCCACACCACGCTTGGGAAGCTCACCTCGGCGAGTTTGGCTACGGTTTGGGCCACACTTTGCACTTGTATCAAGAGAAGTTTCGCGGGGTGCTCAACGGCATTGATTATGATGTGTGGAATCCCGAAAGCGATAGCTACATTCCGCACCACTACACTAAGGATGATTTGGCAGGAAAAGCCAAAACTAAAAAAGCTTTGCGCGATCGGTTGTTACTGCGCGATGCTGACAAGCCTATTATTACCTTTATCGGTCGTTTGGACGACCAAAAAGGCGTTCATCTCGTCCACCATGCAATTTATTACTCTCTGAGTAAGGGAGCGCAATTCGTGCTTTTGGGTTCCGCGACGGAAGCGGGAATTAACGCTCATTTCCAGCACGAAAAATACTTTTTAAATGACAATCCAGACTGCCATTTAGAACTAGGTTTTAATGAGGAACTGTCGCACTTAATTTATGCGGGTGGGGATATAATTGTGGTTCCCAGTAATTACGAACCCTGCGGGCTGACTCAGATGATTGGGTTGAGGTACGGTACTGTTCCTGTGGTGCGGGGAGTTGGCGGTTTGGTGAATACTGTGTTCGATCGAGATTACGACACCCGCCACCTCCCAGAAGAACGGAACGGTTACGTGTTTTATCAAACCGACTACGCCGCTTTGGAGTCGGCGCTCGATCGGGCGATCGGATTGTGGTATGACTATCATGATGAATTTGAAAAACTCATGCTTCAAGGCATGAATTGTGACAATTCGTGGAAATATCCAGCTAAAGACTATGTGGAAATTTACGAGCTAATTCGACACAAATAATCAGTGGGGCTAGCCGTGTAGAAGTTACTAACTGTAGGGTGTGTACAGCTAGCCCGCGTCTTGGTGGCCGTTGAACCTGGTCGAGAATTCCGGCAGTTGATACATGGTGTTGACGCGAATCGCTTGGGAGATGGCTGTTGCTTTTTTTTGAGTGCGAGGTTGTTTAAGGAATGTTTTTAAATTTACCGATCGGCTAAATTTAATAAAACTTCTGGAGGTTGTTGTCACTGGCAATTAGTAAAAGCTACTGTCTGTCCTAAAAAGGCAGACAGTCAGAAAACTATGGGGGATAGGGCTTGGGAGTTTTTGGAGATGTCTGTTGCTAACAAGTGTTGTGATACCTAATCTGCAAAAATCTTTGTCATAAATACAGTTCTGGACGAATCAAAACCTTCATAAGCAAATTTTTTGATGTTGCACAATAGCGGCATTATTTTGATTTTTTTGTGGGATGGGCCCAAGAACCCGAAGGCGTGTATTTTCACAGGAGGCGGGACACCCTACAACAATCATCCTCAAATTGTGCAAAGCCCATTTTTTACCTAATCTGCGGGCTACCACAAAGTCTTTTCGGGAAAAAACTGCCGGTTGAGCGAAATCGAGACCGGATTTCTGACCACGGGTGCGTCAGCCCTAAAATACTTACGCTTTTGATAATCAAATAAGAATTACTTGCATTAATATAGTAAAACAATGACTGTAGATGGCTGTAGATGTACCATCGTGTCAATTACCAGATGAAAAAATCTATCATTATAGAACAATGAGCATTTCTCGGCGTATTTTTCTTGCCAGCGGTACAGCAATGGCTGTCGTGGCCGTGGGGGAACTAAGCAAAAAAGCCCCTGTCGCAGCCCAAACCGGCACTCTCAACCTTTATTCAGCACGTCACTACGACACTGATAATGAGTTGTACCAAAGCTTCACCAAAAAAACTGGGCTCAAGGTTAACCTCGTTGAAGCCGATGCTGACCAACTAATTGAACGGATCAAAAGTGAAGGTGCAAATAGCCCCGCTGATGTTTTCATCACGGTGGATGGTGGGCGTTTGTGGCGGGCAAAACAAGCAGGTATTCTGCAACCCGTGTCTTCAACAGTCCTGACATCGGCAATTCCAGCAAGTTTGCGAGATCCTCAAGGTTTCTGGTTTGGTCTATCGCGCCGGGCACGGGTGATTGTTTATAACAAAAGCAAGGTGAACCCTGCCCAATTGTCAACCTATGAAGCGCTGACAGAACCTCGGTGGAAAGGCAAAATTTTAGTGCGATCGTCCACTAATATCTATAATCAGTCTCTTGTTGGGGCCATGCTAGCGGTTCATGGACCTCAAAAAACAGAAGCTTGGGCGCGAGGATTGGTGGCTAATTTTGCACGTCCTCCAGAAGGAAATGATACGGCGCAAATCAAGGCTGTTGCTGATGGGGTAGGCGATATTGCCCTTGTTAATACCTATTATGTAGCTCGCTTAATGAAATCGAAAGATCCAGCAGAAAAGGCGATCGCGGCGAAAGTAGGTGTATTTTTCCCCAACCAGCGCGATCGCGGTACCCACGTCAATATTAGTGGTGGGGGTGTAGTCAAAACCTCCCGTAACAAAGCAGGCGCGATCAAATTCTTGGAACACTTAGCCAGTCGCGAAGCGCAACAAATTTTTGCTAGGAGTAATAACGAATACCCTGTGATTTCAGGTGTGGCGATCGATCCTGCAGTTGCAAGTTTTGGTACATTCAAATCTGACCCTCTCAACCCTGATGTGTTTGGGAAAAATAACCCCGAAGCTTTAAAGATTGCCGATCGCGCAGGATGGAAATAGAGGCTTTTTGAAAAAGAAGCTACTCTTTGTGATTCGGCGGTTGAAACCGCCGAATCCAATCAACTTTAATTTTTAATTTTACCATCCGGCATGATAGCACCTTTCAGGTTTGCCCCTTTCAGGTTTGCCCCAGTCAAATCAGCACTATTTAAGTCAGTTTCACTTAAATCGGCATTACTAAGATTGGCATTATTCAGTTTTGCCCCTCGCAAAAAAGCCCCCTTAAGATTTGCCTTACTCAAATCAGCATTTGTGAGATCGGCGGAAAATAAACCTGCTTTTTCCAGAGAAGCACCTTTTAAATTTGCACCTTTGAGATTGACACTATCGAGTAAGGCTTCATTAAGTTTGACATTTTCTAGCACAGCACCTTCCAATTTAGCACCATTGAGATTAGCGCTGGTTAAATCAATGTCACTTAACTTGGTATCAGTCAGGTCACATCCTGGACATTGCTTAGTTTTTTGTAATGTTTCGAGGGGGCTTGCCACCTGTTTTTGACATCCCAAGGTGACAAAAAAAGTAAGTAGTAAGAAGGAGATTGTGCCAGTAGTACGGGTAAAGATTGGTGAATTTTTATTAATCATCTTGATTTGTAAAGGGATAATCTAACCTTTAACTGTTAACCGTTAACTCAGTTGAACACTTGCGCGATCGGGCAATTTTCCAACTCAATAAAATTACCGGTAACATCCCCACTAAAACAATAGCCAATGCTGGGCCCGAAGCTTCAGCCAATCGCTCATCTGAGGCAAGTTGATAAGTTCGCACCGCCAAAGTATCAAAGTTAAAAGGTCTAATAATTATAGTAGCAGGTAACTCTTTCATCACATCAACGAATACTAACATCATGGCAGTTAGTAAACCTCCAGTCATCATTGGTGTATGAACTGTAACCAAAGTTTGCATCGGACTATAACCCAAACTTCTTGCCGCATCATCTAAATTAGGCTTGATTTTGCTCAAACTTGACTCCACCGCATTTAAAGAAACAGCTAGGAAGCGAACTATATAGGCAAATACCAAAGCTGCGATCGTACCGCTTAACAACAAGCCTGTAGAAATCCCGAATTGCTGGCGCATCCAACTATCAAATAGATTGTCAAGTCTACCAATGGGAACCATAATCCCCACTGCAATCACAGAACCAGGTACAGCATAACCCATTGCCGCAACTCTAGTCCCTAACTGCACTCCTAAATTAGGATATAACCGTAAACCATAAGCCATAATCAAGGCAATAATTACGGCCAAAATTGCTGTCAGGGTGGCCAAAATTAAACTATGACGGGCAAAAAGCCAAAAACGTTCATTTAAAGTGAGTTGCCAGTTAGCTAATGTCAACTGGACTAAAAGACCTGCGGGCAATAAAAAACCAAAAAATAGCGGTATCAAACAAGCAATTACGGCTAAGATTTCCCTAATTCCTTTAAGTTGATAAGTTTGTAGTTGGCGATAGCGGCTGCTAGCTTGATAATATTTAGTCCGACTGCGCGACCAGCGTTCTAGTAAAATTAAACCTAGAACAAATAATAATAGCAGGGCAGCTAATTGATTGGCTGCAATTCGTTCTCCCATGCCAAACCAAGTCCGATAAATACCTGTGGTGAATGTATCAATTCCAAAATACTGAACTGTGCCATAATCGTTGAGAGTTTCCATCAAAGCCAGTGCTAAACCTGCAACAATTGCGGGTCTTGCCATTGGTAAGGCAACTGTAATAAAACTCCGCCAAGGACTACATCCCAGTATTCTACTAGCTTCTAGGGTACAAGTGGATTGCTCCAAAAATGCAACTCTTGTTAATAGGTAGACGTAGGGATATAAAACTAAGATTAGCATTAAGATTGCTCCCGGGAGCGATCGCACGTTAGGAAACCAATAGTCTCCATAACTCCAGCCAAAAATATCCCGCAAAGCAGTTTGAACAGGGCCGGAAAATTCTAAAAAGTCTGTATAAGTATAAGCTAGCACATAAGCTGGGGCCGCTAAGGGTAAAAGTAATGCCCATTCAAATACGCGACTGGCCCGAAAGCGACACATTGTTACTAGCCACGCACATCCTACGCCGATCGCGACAACACCACAGCCGACACCGATCGTTAACCATAAAGAGTTGACAATATAACGAATTAAAACGGTCTCAGTTAAATGTTGCCATGTATCTTTAGCTTCCACAAAGATACTGGATAAGACACTGAGAACTGGTATGGCGATCGGCAATGCTAAAGCGATAACTGCAAGTGTCCACCCACTAGCCGATAGACCGCGTAAGGTCGATAGCCATTGGATTGTCCTGATTCCTGTTTGGTGTAGTGATTTTTGGGAATTTTTCATTGCTAGTAAAAAGTCTAGCTTGCTACTTTATCAGTAGGTGTAAACATTTGTCAAGGCTTTCTGATAATTAATCTCACTAAACTGGTATATTGTAGAATTGTAAGTTGTTGATTATTTATAGCAATAATGGCTCGACCGATAATTCTGCATTTGGATGGTGTAACAAAACAGTATTCCCAAGCAGCATCACCTGCGGTGGCATCTGTCACCCTGACCTTACATCAAGGAGATATACTGGGGTTGTTGGGGCCATCGGGTTGTGGGAAAACAACGTTGCTGCGGTTAATTGCTGGTTTTGAACAGCTACAAGCAGGGACGATCGCTTTAGCAGGAAAAACTGTAGCGAGTGTTAATATGTCAGTCCCGCCGGAACAGCGAGACATTGGTATGGTGTTTCAAGACTATGCACTATTCCCCCATTTGACAGTCGCGAAAAATGTAGCTTTTGGCTTGACGCATCAAGGAAAAGAGTCAAAGCATAATATTCACAAAGGTGTCACAGAAGCATTAGCGCTGGTGGGATTAGAAGGATTGGAAAACCGTTATCCCCATGAATTATCCGGGGGTCAGCAACAGCGAGTGGCGCTGGCCCGTGCTTTAGCCCCTCGACCTGCGATTATTTTACTAGATGAACCGTTGAGTAATTTAGATGTACAAGTACGGTTGAGATTGCGTCAGGAAGTCCGCGAGATTCTCAAAGCAACGGGAACCTCTGGTGTATTTGTCACCCACGATCGCGAAGAAGCACTTTCGATTTCAGATTGGGTAGCGGTGATGCGTCAAGGCCAATTAGAACAGTTTGGCACTCCAGAGGAAGTTTATCAAGAACCAGCATCTCGATTTGTGGCTGAGTTTGTGACGCAAGCTAATTTTGTTTCTGCATCGCTGAAGCAGGATTTTTGGGAAACAGAAGTAGGTTGTTTTGCTGTTAAAGGAGATTCATATTCACAAGTTCCCTGTGATGTTTCTACTGAAGGAGAATTGATGATCCGGCAGGAAGATTTAAGTTTATACTTAGATGAAGAGTCGGCTGTTGTGATTTGCGATCGCCAATTTTTAGGTAGAGAAAATCGTTATTGTTTAAAAACACCTTCGGGCGAAAAGTTATATGCACTTACAACCACAGGAAATGTTTTTCCCATTGGTTCTAAAGTTCGGTTATCTTGTGGTGACAATTCTCCCTTAGCTTTCTTTGTCGGTAAGCCTAAGCCATAGCTAATTGCTAATTGCTAATAGACATCTCCCAAAAATAATTTAAAACCGTTGCCATATGTAGAAAAGGTTATTTGCAGCCACTCAACAGGAAGGTTACATTTCTAACCGACAGGTGAAATTCGATCGCCTGCAACTCCTTCCCCTCGCCCGCCTTATTTCCCTAAACTCCTCAAAAAATACAGCCACCACCAAGGTTCAATTCAGATGCGGATCGATCGCCAATATGCCACCAACCCCCTCAGCAAGCAATCCCCTCGCTATCCCACCAGTCTAACCATTGCTGAGTCTGATTTTGATAACTGCCTTCCCATAGGATCGATTGTACTCCGATAAGTTCGATCGGCTAGTGAAGGAAAGGATCTTACAAAATAAAAGCCTTTCATCTCCGGACCCAAGTCACCGGGATGAAAGGCTTTGGCAGGTTTTGACCAGCCTTAAATCTTGTTGGTTTTGACAGATTTAAGCTAATTTTATTCACATGAAAGTCTGTTAATTTTCGGACTTTTGTCCTTGCGATTCTCGCACGGCAAGTTCTGAATCCGGCTGATTGAGAGCCATTTCTAGAGATTTTGCAATCTCGGCTGGCTCTAGAGTGCGCTTAGAAAATCCCCACACAAACATCAAGACGATACTGGAAACTAGCAGCCATTGGGGAGGAACTAAATCTGGATTAATTACTTTCACCAACAACCGCAGTCCCACGAACCCAACTGTGATGTAACCAGCACTTTCTAGGTGAACGAACTCATCCAGCCAGCGGATGAACAACCCGGCCATGAATCGCAGGGCAATAATTCCAATAGTAGCGCCTGTTACGACGATAAAAGTGTTATCAGAAACAGCTATGGCAGTAGTAACGCTATCCAAGGAAAACGCTAAATCCGTAAAAGCAATCATGGGAATTGCTTGCCACACAGTCGCAAATCTGGGCCCGTGATGTTCTCCTTCAGAATCTGTATCTGAAGTAAAATGTTGGAAAACCAGCCACAGCAGGTAGAGAGCGCCAAGCAGTTCAAACTGCCAGTATTGAATCACCCAAGTAGCCGTTAAAATTAGTAAGATCCGCAGGACAAAAGCAATTATCAAACCCAAGTTGAGAGCATTTTGCTGTTGCTTGGCATCTTCTAAACCTTTAGAAATAGACGCCAGGGCGATCGCGTTGTCAGCCGAAAGTACAGCTTCCAAAGCCACCAAAACCAACAATAATAAAAAGCCGTCAACTCCAAAATTGGGTGAAGCGTCGAGAAATTGATCTAGCATTAACTATTTTGTGAACCTAAGATTGGCAAGGGTCGAGCGCAGCGCAAATTACCCGCTCTGTCTAAAATTAGTGTCACCTTCATTTAAATCTTAACCTAACGCGGTAATTCTGTGGGAGGCGATCGTCCGAACAACTTCCCAAGCAAGCAGTCCCAGGCAACAAGGAAAAATTATCCCCCTCCAAGACTCAAAAACTGCGCCACTGGGTCACTGGACCACTGGGGCACTCCCCCCGGACGCACCATTTGTGTTGCAAGTTGTAACAAATGATTCCCAAAAGTGCCAATTTGTCTCAAATTGGTGAAAGCTCGTGCCCGCGAAAAGGAGTTTTGCGAATATGTCTTTAACAGATACCCAAGTCTACGTAGCGCTCGTAATTGCTTTGATTCCCGGAATCTTGGCTTTCCGGCTGTCAACTGAACTGTACAAATAGTTTCCAGACACCAGTTGCGAACCGCAAAACGCCTGCCTGACCAGTTAAATCTCTCGCATTACAGATACAGACAATTACTGCCGCAGTGCAGTAGATTGTTTGTGTTCAGCAAGACGAGACTGCAAGGGCAGGCATTTTTATGGGGAAATTCTGTCTTCACACGTCACCTTTGTCTCAACAATTTTGGCTGTCAGCACCCTGACAAACAGCGGCGAGTGTGCGTTAAGCTCAGAATTTGCTCTTTTGAACTCTAAAACGTCAGTCTCAGGTATTTGAAAAAACATTATGCAAGCGATTCAACCCACCGTTACCCCACTGCGTCCTGTAAAAAAATCCCCTCGGGTTACTCCTAGTCGCAGTAGCAGCCGTCAGCGTTCTTACCCTCACCAAACCCTCGCGGCCGAAACAGGCGTCAAATTGGCAGTCAACATGGTACTTTCAGTCTGTGCCACTTCTGCTTTGGTTCAGCTTTGGCCTCACTACCGGGCGGTGCAAGAAAAATTGCACGAAATCCAAGCTGAAGTCAATCTTACCCAAGGGCGAGTAAATCAGTCGCGAGCCGACTTTAACCGCTACTTTGACCCTAGTCTTGCTAAAACTGTGATGCAAGAGCAAAGCAACCAAGCTGACCCGCAGCAGCGTCCGGTGATTTTGCAAGAAGCCGACGTACCCGACGCCGAGGAATCAACCCCCCAACCTTAAGGGAAGGGGAGTTTTGGGTTTTGATATCACGTCCGATGTGCATCATTCTTGTATGTCATTGGTTCGCACAGCGAACAATGACAGATGAATCTGTCGGACGTGATATCACTTTTGAGTAAAAGAGTTTTTAGGATGATTCTTGTCTGTCCGGGCGAACGAAACGCAGAGACAGACAGACCTGCGTATTGTCACCTGTTGCAATCTCAAAACTTCAAACTCAGGCTTATACTGACTTTGCCAGCACGGTTTTTTCTTTCAGTAGTTGCAGTGCAGCTTGATATTGCAAGTCTGCTTCGGTGCCGATTTGATCGCGCGCGATAGGTTCCAAAGGCACTACGCGATCGGGCGCAATCCCCAGCTTGTTAATATCTTTATGGTTAGGTGTTTCGTACTTAGCAACAGTCACGGCCAACCCGGAACCGTCAGACAAATCAAACAGCGACTGAATCAGTCCTTTGCCAAAAGTCTTTTCTCCTACCAGTTGAGCTCTGCCGTTATCTTGCAGCGCACCAGCCAAAATTTCGCTAGCACTGGCACTTCCCTTGTTCACCAAAACAATCAGCGGATCGTGAGTTAGGGCTTGTCCAGAGGCTTCAAAACTGCCGAGAATGCCTTGTCTGTTCACCGTGTAGACGATCGTCCCGGAATCGAGCCACAGGCGGGCAATTTCAATTCCTGCTTGCAACAGTCCGCCCGGGTTGTTCCGCAGGTCGAGAATGTAGGCGGCGGCTCCTTGTTTTTCCAAGCGGTCGATGGCGTGAGCGACTTCCTCAGTGGCGTTAGCGCTGAATTGACTCAAGCGAATGTAGCCCACCGGCAAATTTTCCGACCCCGACTGCAATTCGGCGTAAACCGGATTCAGAGCTATGCGATCGCGCACTAGCTCAATTTCCTCAGCAGCGTCCCTTCCCTCGCGCCCCAAGGTCAAGGTAACGGCAGTGCCGATGCGGCCGCGCATTCGAGTTGCTGCTTCGTCTAGGGTCAATTCTGAGGTAGGAGTGCCATCAATTTTCAGAATGCGATCGAGGGGTTGGATGCCAGCTTTATCCGCCGGTGAGCCGGCCAAAGGAGCCACCACTGTCAGGGCATTTGTCTGGGGGTCGATCGCAATTTGCAGCCCCACTCCCGTCAATTCTCCCGAAGTGTTGACCTGCAAGCTGCGGTACTGTTCGGGTTTCAGCAGTCGAGTGAAGGGGTCGTCGAGTTTCGCCAGCATCCCCTGAATAGCCGTGTAAGTCTGCTGTCTGTCGTTAAGCGGTTCCTTGACAGCTTTTTGGCGAATCGACCACCAGTTTTGAGAGTTGAAGCTGTCGTCCACATAAGAGCGATTGACAATTCGCCAAGCTTCGCTCAATAGCTGCTGTTCAGGAGTCAGCGCCGCCGCAGGCTGCGTCCACCCGCCTAGAACTAGGGCGACTTGCAGGAAAAGTACAATAGCAATCTGGAAAACTCGTCTGTGCATGATTTTTCTGTAAAAGATAGGCAAGTATTGCATCTCGTGTATTTTAAGTTTGTAGGCTTTTAAGGTTTTGGGCATTTAACTCTCCCCAAGGCATTCGGGAGTAGTCAAAAGTCCGCCAACAAAAAATTAGTTAAATGTAACATTTAATCGCAAAATGAGTGAAGTTTTATCATTAATATTAAAATTAATGCCCCAGCGACCCGCAGGCAGGCTCGGACTTTAGTCTGTAGCTCGGCTCTTGGCTGTATGCCTGGTAGGGGCGGATGTTGAGCTTGCAGAACATGGTATTTGAGACTCGGCAAAAGCTTCGCTCGTGTGAAAATTGCACGGCAATTATGTTACATTTTTTATCACAGTCTGGAATTCGATCGGGCAACGCCAGCGAGTAGGGACAAGCCACCGCTTAGTTTCCCAGGGCTTGCAGGCGATCGCACAATAGAGTTCCTTTCGTCAGCTCCAAATTTAAAAAATAGCCTCAGGCATTTGCTAATAAAAGCAAGCTGCTCGGCGCGGGGCGACAAAAAACCTTGTGGCTGCTGCCCTGAACCTCAACCACAGCAATATTCTTTTAGGAATTCTGGCTCCATGTTTTCTAAACAAATCACCGACTCAAAAACCTACCAGTGGTTTGAGGAACGCCTGGAAATTCAGGCGCTCGCCGATGACATCACTACGAAGTACGTACCCCCGCACGTCAATATTTTCTACTGCTTGGGCGGAATTACTTTAGTTTGCTTTCTGATCCAGTTTGCCACCGGCTTCGCCATGACTTTCTATTACCGTCCCACGGTAGCAGAAGCTTTTTCTTCAGTGCAATACCTGATGACTGAAGTCAACTTCGGCTGGCTGATCCGCTCCATCCACCGCTGGTCTGCAAGCATGATGGTGCTGATGATGATTTTGCACATCTTCCGGGTTTATCTGACAGGTGGCTTCAAAAAGCCCCGCGAATTAACCTGGGTGACAGGAGTAATCTTGGCAGTCATCACTGTTTCTTTCGGCGTGACCGGCTATTCCCTGCCTTGGGATCAAATCGGTTACTGGGCAGTTAAAATCGTTTCCGGCGTCCCCGAAGCTATCCCGTTTGTCGGTTCTTTGATGGTTGAACTGCTGCGCGGCGGTGTCAGCGTCGGTCAAGGCACTTTGACTCGCTACTACAGCTTGCACACTTTTGTGTTGCCTTGGCTGATTGTAGTCTTCATGCTGGCTCACTTCTTGATGATTCGCAAGCAAGGTATCTCTGGCCCGTTGTAAGTTTTGAGTTGGGGGGGCGGTACTTTTTTTGCCCCCCCGCTGAATTGTGAGTTGAAAATTCAGAATTCATCGCTCATGATATTTATTTACGGCTAATACTTCCTGCGATCGCGCCGCTGATTCAAACTAACGAATACAGTGGAATGGCAGGCCCGGGTAAAACTAAAAGGAGAACACTCTCACTATGTCTATTATCAAAAAACCAGATTTGAGCGATCCCGCGCTCCGCGCTAAGCTCGCTAAGGGCATGGGTCACAACTATTACGGCGAACCAGCTTGGCCTAATGATTTGCTCTACGTTTTCCCTATAGTGATCATGGGAACGATTTCTCTGTGCGTGGGTTTGGCCGTACTAGACCCGGCTTTGGTTGGCGAACCTGCTAATCCTTTTGCTACTCCGCTGGAAATTCTGCCGGAATGGTATTTGTGGCCTGTGTTCCAAATCCTGCGCGTTTTGCCTAACAAATTGTTGGGTATTGCTTGCATGGCTGGTGTTCCCCTTGGCTTGATTTTGATTCCGTTCATCGAGAATGTTAATAAGTTCCAAAATCCGTTCCGCCGCCCTGTTGCTACTACTGTTTTCCTGTTGGGAACTGCGGTAACTCTGTGGTTGGGTATTGGTGCTATTTTCCCGATCGACAAATCTTTCACACTGGGTCTTTTCTAAGATTTAAGTTTGCTTGATTATGACGCCTGCGGGTTTCCTGTAAAGTGCTTTTGTACTGGTGGGAAACTTTAGCGGGCGTCATTTTATTTTAGATTTTAGATTTTAGAGTTGGGATTGGGGATTTTTTATTTAGGGCTTGCTGGATAAGTGCACAAAGGTTACACGGCCTGGTTATGGACTCGTGCGATCGAGAAAAGTGTGCAAGATAAACAGGTAAAATACTACAAAACCCTTGCATCACCCAGTGCGAGCGCGTACAGAAAAGCTGAGCTTGCCTCAAGTCTCCCATCCGAGTTTGAACTGCCCTTTGAAGGAAGGTTGTCATCAAACAACCCTTGAATAAAAATGGCCGAGCTAATTCCATGGTCAGAGTTTTAAGCGGAATATGCTGAAAACTTCCCCACAGAAAAGGGCTTAAGAGCCAAATCATTTCGGATGGCATTGGGAGCATTAATCATCAAAGAAAAACGGGGAATTAGCGATCGCCTCACAGTAGAACAGATACGGGAAAACCCCTATTTACAATACTTTATCGGTCAATCAAGCTACAGTAACGAGCAACCCTTTGACCCATCTCTATTAGTTCATTTTCGGCAAATAATTAGTCCGAACTTGATTAATAAAGTTAACGAAAGAATGGTTGAAAAAATCCGCCCCTCACCCCAATTAAACCAGAAAAAAAAGGATTCGGACGCCAAGAATGACTCACTTAATCGCGGAAACTCGATCGTAGATGCTACCTGTACCCCAGCCGACATTAGTTTTCCAACCGACTTAGGAATATTAAATGGAGCTAGAGTTCATACAGAACAAATCATAGACATCCTGTATAAACAAATCAAAGAAAAAACCCATAAAAAACCAAGAACTTACCGTAATCTAGTAATAAAAGACTACTTAGCAGTAGCCAAACAAAAACGACCCACCCGAAACAAAAGAAGACAGGCAATTATAGCAACCGCCAAGGCTGTTAGGATGCAAGGCGTAGGACATCTTCGATCGCATCACGCAAATAGTCAAACCGCTTTAATTGTTTGCGGATTCGACTTTTGAGCCAAGACTCTTCTTTGTTCAATCCTGTTCAAATCAGGGGAGTACGACGGTAAATACAACAATCTACACCCTAGACTTTGAATCAATTCCTCAATTCGACCACCTTTATGAAACGTGGCATTGTCCATCACCACCATCTGTCCTGTCACAAGTGTTGGCAGTAAACAAGTTTCTAGCCACATTTCAAAAACTGTTCGATTACACGCTCCAACGACGGTAAAAGGGGCGAGCAATTTTTGGTTACATAGAGCAGCAATCATATTTACCCTACCCTCACGTCGGCCCGATTGCCCCTGTTCGTTCCAATCATAATCATACTGGTCTCTATTATCCATGCCAGATTCATCAACATAGACAATCTGAGCCGAGGGAATGGTGGAAAATTCGGTTACAAAAGCCTGACGCTTGACTTCATCCCGCGGACGGTAGCCGTAGGTTTTTTTTTCGAGTAAAACCAATTTTTCTCAAAGCCCGCGAGATTATGCGTGAGCTAATTTCTCTATCCCAAAGTCAGGCAATTTCAACTTGAGTTTAATTCCCATGAGTCTTGGCTTGCCTCACGAAATTTCTCCCAATCACTAATTTTATGACCGTTACCGTTTGGCTTATTAGGTAATGCTAAAAAGTCTCCTGTTTCGGTTTGTCGCTTCAACCATAAGCCGATTGTGTTGCAACTGATATTAAACAGTATACTCGCTTCACTAATCTTTAATCCATCTAGTTTGATAGCTTGAATGACTTTCTGACGTAGGTCGTAACTGTAGGGTTTTGGCAAGGGTCGTGCGATCTGGGCAGCATCAGATACTACTTCCAGTTTACACCGTAACCGCCTTGGCGGTTGCTATAAAAGAAAATCAGCGCTTGCGGGAGTCAGAAGCTCACGCTAGAGAAGAAGCTCAGCATTTACAAAACTATATGCAAGACTTACAAAAGACCCAAGCTCAACTGATTGAGACCGCAAAAATGTCTTCTTTGGGTACAGTGGTTGCGGGGATTGCCCATGAAATTAACAACCCCATCAATTTTATCTACGGCAATATCAGCCACGTCAGTGATTATATTCAAGACCTACTGCATCTGCTGCCTCTTTATCAGCAGTACACCCTCCCAGTTCTGAGATTCAAGCTGAAACCGAAGCCATAGATTTGGAATTTATGATAGCAGATTTACCCCAAATTTTGGTTCCGATGAAAGGAGGTGTTAACCGCATTCAGAAGATTGTTTTGTCTTTGCGTAACTTCTCAAGGCTAGATGAAGCTAACATAAAGTCGGTTGACATTCGCGACGGGATAAAAAGCAGCCTGCTGATTTTGCATAATCAATTTCAAGCAAGGGCGGCGCGTCCAGAGATTCAAGCGATCGAGGAGTACAGCAATCTGCCTTTAGTGGAATGCTATGCCGGAGAACTCAACCAGGTGTTTATCAACATCCTTTCTAATGCGATTGATGCTTTGAATGAGTACAACAAACAACGCATCCTCGCTTGCCCGCGGGTCATTACTATTCGCACTTTTTTGCTAGAGAAAAAATCCCCTGTCGTCATTCAAATTCGGGACAATGGGCCGGGAATAACTGCCGAGGTGAAAGACCGCATTTTTGAACCATTTTTTACTACTAAGCCTGTAGGTGAAGGTACCGATTCGGGTCTCTATATAAGCTACCAAATTGTACAGGAGAAGCATGGGGGCGCATTGAACTGTTTTTCCGAGGTGGGGCAGGGAACAGAGTTATGGATTGAAATTCCAATCAGACAAACTACGGCGGCACTCGACCTTAGCTAATCAATCGACTTCTATCAAACTCAGAGCCTATTCCAGCCATCCGGTTTGCCATTGTACAAATCAGCCTTTTCATTACTTCTGAAATAATCTATAATAAAACGTAAAGTAGATAAATATTAATCGTCGGATAATTTAATGAAACCCAGGAGTTCAAAAAATGTCGCCTACGACCGAAATAGCTCGCAATCTGCCAGCTAAAATATTATTTGTGGATGACGAGCCAGATTTAGAATCTTTAATTTGCCAGAAATTTAGACAAAAGATCCGCACCGGAGAATACCAAGTTTTTTTTGCACACAATGGCGTAGAAGCGCTTTCAACGTTGCGAGAGCAGCCTGATATAGATATTATACTGACAGACATTAATATGCCAGTCATGGATGGCATGGCTTTGCTCGCGAAACTTAACGAGCTAGTTACTATGGTCAAAACAGTAGTTATATCTGCCTATGGCGACTTGGGAAATATCAGAAAGGCAATGAACGGCGGGGCATTTGACTTTTTAATTAAGCCTCTAAATTTTCAGGATTTAGAAATTACAATTAACAAAACTTTATGCCATGTGCAACAGCTAAAGGAAAACGAGCGCTCCCGCCAAGAAAGAGAGGATAAATTGCGGCAATCGGAAGCGCGAGAGCGAGAAAAAGCCATCCAATTAGAACTGGCATTGCAAAATTTACAGCGCACCCAGTCTCAGCTTATTCAGACTGAGAAAATGTCGATCTTAGGACAACTAATTGCAGGTATTGCCCACGAAATTAATAATCCCGTTAACTTCATCTATGGCAACTTAACTTATGTCAGTGATTACACTCATCAGCTATTGAGTTTAATCACGCTTTACCAGCAGCACGATGCCCATAAATACCCTGAAATCGATGCTTTAATTGAGCAAATAGAGCTGGAATATATCCAAGAGGATATGCCTAAAATGCTGTCTTCGATGAAATTGGGGGCAGAACGTATCCGTCAGATTGTGCTGACGTTGCGGAACTTCTCGCGCCTAGACGAAGCTGAGATGAAACCCGTTAATATTCACGAGGGAATCGATAGCACTCTAGTGCTTTTGCAGAGTCAGCTCAAGGCTAAGCCGAATTCTTCGTCTATTAAAGTTATTAAAGAATACGGAGATTTGCCACAAATAGAATGTTATGCCTGTCAGTTGAATCAGGTATTTATGAACCTCTTGAGCAATGCCATTTATGCCTTGAATCACTATGATAAAAAAGGCAGCCCGGAGCAAATTAAAAACGAGCCTAGGACGATTACGATTGCTACTTCTATGCTGAATCGCGAATGGGTAAGAATCAGTTTTAAAGATAATGGATCGGGGATGACAAGCGATGTAATAAATCGGTTGTTTAATCCTTTCTTCACCACTAAACCTCTGGGTGATGGCACTGGCTTGGGATTATCGATCAGCTATCAGATTGTTGTCGAGAAGCACGGCGGAGATTTGAGGTGTTTTTCGCAGCCAGATCAAGGTGCAGAATTTGTGATTGAGATTCCCATTAACCAGAGCGCTCGGGTACAGATGAAGGCGAGTTAAGGGGAATTAAATAAAAATCAGGGTAAACTCTGGTAAGAGCTCATATCACGATCGCACTTCCCCAATTTTTCTGTAATTTCTGAAGTCTCCCAAACACCGAACACCGAACGACCTAGCTGAAGCCGTCAATAGTAGGTTTTGAGTGATTTGTCAACTTATCAGTGTCCCGGACTGGTTAAGGTGAGGCGTGAGGGCGCAAGCACGCCTTCACCATGTACCAGTTGCGTCAGTTTTGAACTAATGACTAATGACTAATGACTAATGACTAATGACTAATGATTACCTTCCTCCGACTACAACATTTTTAATCCGGAGATGGGGGCCGCCGACACTGACGGGCAAACCACTTTGGCCATTTTTACCGCAACCGCCGTAGGCATAAACCGAGTCGTTTCCTATAGACTCAATATCTTTTAAAGTCTGAAATACATTGCCACTTAAAGTGACATCGCTCACGGGTTCGGCTAATTTGCCGTCACGAATCATGAACCCTTGAGCCGCCGCAAAGGTAAACATTTCGCCGTTGGTTTGTCCTCCCAACATCCGCACTGCATAAACTCCTTCGTCAATGTCGGCAACCATTTCGTCAAAAGAATGTTCGCCAGACTCGATCGCAGTATTAGTCATCCGCACCAAAGGCATAAAAGTAGCACTCAGAGCCCGGGCATTTCCCGTCGGACTTTCGCCCATTTTGCCCGCAGTCTCGCGATTGTGCATCCGAGCGGCTAAAACTCCATTTTTAATTAAATGCTTGCACTGAGCCGGCACGCCTTCGTCGTCATATTTCAAAGTTCCCGGCAATCCCGGCACAGTTGCGTCGTCAATTACATTCAATTGTTCGATCGCCACAGGCTTGCCCAAAGTCAACAATTCCTGCATTTTCGGGTTTTCGTAAATGCCGTCTGCTTCCGACAAATGCCCGAAAGCTTCGTGAATAAAAACCCCCGACAAATAAGGGTCTAAAATCACCGGATACTGACCGCCTTTCACTGATTTCGCCTCTAGTTGGCCTACAGCTCGAACGGCAGCACTCTTAACACGATCTTCAATATTTGTCAAGACATCGTAATCCGATCGCGAGTGAATCGACTCAAACCCTTGGCGGACGACACCGCCCTCGCCGCGGGCGATCGCCCCGAAACGCCCGGTCACGTCCAAGCGCTCTTGAGCGATGCAAGTACCTTGAGAATTCACAAAATAAGTAATGCCGAATCTGTCGCTGTAACCTGCCATTGTCGTCTGAATTCGCGGGTCGTAATCTAACAGCAACTGATTGTAAGATTCGAGCAATTTCCGCTTTTCGGCTAGAGTAATAGAGCGCGGGTCGCGGCCCAATTCCACCGCGACATAATCTTGAATCGGGGTGGCATCTGCTAGTAGAGTTTTTTCGCTGCCAACCAAACGAGACTGGACTACAGCTTCTTCAATTCGGTCTTTTAACTCAGCTAAACCGTTAAAAGTTACAAAACTCCAGCCGCCTTTATGACAGGCGCGGATGCCGCCGGCAAGACTAAAACTGCGGTTGACAGCATCTAACTGAGGGCCGCGAAAACTAATCGCAGTTGACTCGCTTTGTTCGAGGCGAACTTCCAGATAATCCACGCGATCGCGGTAAGGTGCGATCGCTTCCATCAACTGTTCTTGCATCAAATTGCCCCTATGAATGATTGGCCGTAGCGCTGAAAAAAATTATTGCTAAACCTATTTTAGCTAATAACTCCAGTCTTTCGGGTGCGCGCTCCCCCACCGCTCTGGTGCTGGCGCGGCGCACCCTAACCGATAAATGCCGAGTCAACCAATTTTAGATTTTAGATTTTAGATTTTAGATTTTAGATTGATCCGTCCTGAGCCTGCGCGTTGGAATGAATCCGGAGGCTTATGACCACATTACTTTCGGTCAGTCAATTTGAGATTTAAAAGTTTGTCCGCAGAATAGATGATTAGAGGCAAGCCGAGCGCCGATGTTCGGAGGGCGTCCTAGAAAACCCAAAACTCGCGCTCGCTTGTGAAAAGTCCGGTATCCCCGAAATCTTGCATTTGCTTAGAGAAATCGAACTAAACTAAATCTATCTAAAGACGTAAAAAAATACCTTAACCCCCGGCAGATGGAATACTTTAAGGTTAAAAAATTCCAAATTTCACCGTATTTAGCAGCTATTTCGGCATCAATAGCAATTTTGGTCGGAGTTGGCATTTTAGATCGATCGGAACAGCGACGGTTTTTGCAGTACAACCGCGCTAGCACCCTCGAACGGCTCAGCACAGTCCGTTCTAAGCTCGAAGGCGCTTTGAATTCCCGCCTGTTTTTGATGCGGGGTTTGGGGGCTTACCTTTCCAATAACCCAAACATCACCGAAGCCGAGTTTGCAGCGACGGCGAGAATTCTGGTGGCACAGCAACCGGGCATCCGCGCCATAACTTTAGTTAAAGGCACGAGGGTCGCTTACATTTATCCACGGGAGGGAAATGAAGCGCTGATCGGGGTTGACTTGACGGCGCTACCCGCACAGCGGCAAATGGTCAAAGAGGTTATCTACACCAGAAAAACTTTGCTAGCCGGGCCCGTGAAATTACTGGAGGGGGACGAGACGTTCATCAGCCGGTCGCCGATTTTTCTCACACCTTCGGGCGCCGAGCCTGAAACAGGAGTTTACTGGGGCTTGACAGGTTTGATCGTCGACAAAAATTCCCTGATTGAAGAAGCAGGACTCAACGACTCCTCAGCGAAGCTCCAATACGCTCTGCGGGGCAAAGACGGGAAGGGAGCATCCGGCCCTGTGTTTTTCGGTGATGGGTCAATTTTTCAGCACAATCCCGTGCTGCTGGAAGTGACTTTACCCAACGGTTCCTGGCAGTTGGCAGCAATTCCGGCGGGAGGATGGCCTGCGAATTCGCCGTTTAGGGGGTGGCTGCTCTTCGGAGGCGACTCGCTGGCACTTCTGACCGGGGTCGCAGTTTTTAGCTGGGTGTACGGCCGTGCGAAACTGCGTTCGAGCGAAGTTAAGTACCGGCAATTAGTTGAAAATGCTAACAGCATGATTGTGCAGTTAGACAGTGAAGGCAAGATTACTTTTTTTAACGAGTTTGCTGAAACTTTTTTCGGGTATTCAGAAGCAGAAATCATCGGCAAAAGTGCGATCGGCACAATTATACCGAAAACAGATTTATCCGAAAGTGACCTGGCGGCAATGATTCGAGACTGTTTGACACAGCCGGAACAATACTTCCAAAACGAAAATGAAAGCATCCGCAGCAAAGGGGAAAAGGTGTGGATAGCGTGGACAAATAAACCTTTACTAGATGCGAAAGGAAATTTGGCAGGACTGCTTTGTATCGGGACGGATATTAGCGATCGCAAACAAGCTGAAATCGCCCTCCAAGCTTCGGAATCGGAACTTCGAGCTTTGTTCGCTGCCATGAACGACGTAATTTTTGTCATTGATATTGAGGGACGTTATCTGAAAATTGCTCCCACAAATCCGGAACTTTTATACAAACCGTCGGCGGAACTTATAAACAAAACTCTGCACGATATCCTGCCACCAGAAACAGCCGACTTTTTCCTCAGTAAAATTCAACTTGCCGCCGATACAAAACAAACCCATTCCATAGAATACAGCCTGCAAATTGACCACCAAGAAGTTTGGTTTGTCGCTAACATTTCTCCTATGCAGGAAAACACTTTTATTTGGATGGCCCGCGACATTACAGAGCGCAAGCAAGCTGAAAATTGGTTAACCGGTCAGAAACAAATTTTAGAAATGATTGCTAAGGGCGCAACTCTTGGCGAGACTTTAAATACTTTAGTTAAAATTATCGAGCAGCAATCTAGAGATGTCATGGGTTCGATATTACTTCTAGCTCCAGATGGCAAACATTTACTTCACGGAGCCGCGCCCAGTTTGCCCGACAGCTACAATGCTGCTATTCATGGCATAGCCATCGGCCCGGATGTCGGTTCCTGCGGCACTGCTGCCTGTAGTCGCCAACAGGTAATCGTTACAGATATTGCCAGCGATCCTTTGTGGAAAAATTTTCGAGATTTAGCCTTGAGTTTTGGACTGAGAGCTTGCTTTTCTACTCCTATTTTCTCATCTCAGGGTCAAGTTTTGGGAACTTTTGGAATGTATTATCCTCAACCCCGCTACCCCCAAAAATTTGAGTTGCAATTGATAGAAGCGATTATTAATTTAGCAGGAATTGCGATCGAACGCAACCATGCCGAAGAAAGTCTCAAAAAGCTCAATCAAGAACTAGAAAATAGAGTCAAAGATAGAACTGCTCAATTGAGGCAAACTGAAGAACGCTGGCAGTTAGCACTCAAAGGCAACAATGACGGCATTTGGGATTGGAACTTGCAAACAGGGGAACTATTCCTGTCCGATCGATTTAAAGAAATAACTGGATACGAACACAGCCAAACTCTCGATTACTTTGGCGAATTGAACAGGGGTACGCATCCCGACGATTTAACCTCAGTAATGCAAGCTCTCCAAGACCATTTAAACAAGAAAACGCCGCATTACATTACCGAGTACCGATTGTGGTGCTACAACAGCACCTACAAATGGATATTGAGTCGGGGACAAGCTTTGTGGGACGCATCTGGAAAAGCAGGCCGCATGGTGGGTTCAATTACTGACATTACGGAGCGCAAACAAGCAGAGGAAGCACTGCGGGAAAGTGAGGCAAGATTCCAAAAGCTATCTGCTAATTTGCCGGGAATCATTTATCAATGTTTGTTGCGTGCAGATGGCTCTGTTAGCTTCCCTTACATGAGTCCTGGTTCCCTAGAAATGTTTGAGTTAGAACCAGAAGCTGTTCTGCAAAATTCGGCTTTGCTAACAGATTTGGTTCATCCCGACGACCGCCAAAATTACTGCGAATCTGTGGCTATTTCAGCGCAAACTTTGCAGCCTTGGCAGTGGGAAGGACGGCTGGTGCTGCCTTCGGGCAAGGTTCGCTGGTTTCAGACAAACTCGCGTCCTGAAGCTAAAGAAAATGGCGATATTCTTTGGGACGGCATCACCGTTGATGTTACCGATCGCAAACAAGCTGAGTTAGCTTTGCAAGAAAGCCAGCAGTTCATTAAAAAAGTAGCCGATGCTACTCCCGGTATTTTGTATCTCTACGATTTGGAAGAACAGCGAAATATCTACACTAATACTTCAATGAAGCAGCTTTTGGGCTATAGCAGCGATGACATTACAGCGATGGATTCGTCACTAATGCCTCAGCTAATACACCCGGAAGATTTGCCTAAAATTGGGAAACATCACGCCAGCTTTACAGGAGTTGAAGATGGCGAAACTAGGGAAATTGAGTACCGGGTGCTGGCAGCAGACGGTCAATTGTTGTGGCTGCAAAGTCGGGATACTATTTTTAGCAGGAGTGCGGACGGTAAGGCTAAAGTAATAATTGGAGTTTCCCAGGATATTACGACTCGCAAGCAAGCAGAGGAAGCACTGCGGCAAAGCGAGGCGCGAGAAAGAGAAAAAGCTCGAGATTTAGAGTCAGCGCTGCTGGAATTGCGCTCTACTCAAACTCAGCTCATTCAAACTGAAAAGATGTCTTCTTTGGGTCAATTAGTCGCAGGGATCGCTCACGAAATTAATAATCCCGTGAACTTCATTCATGCTAACATTGATTATCTCAACCAGTATACAAAACAGTTACTCGATCTGGTGACTATGTACGAGCAGGAGTATCCCGAACCTAATTCAAAAATTCTCGCTCGCATAGAAGAGATTGATTTGGGTTTCATGGCTGAGGATTTAAGAAAAATTATGGGTTCAATGCAGGTAGGAACCGAGCGCATCCGGCAAATTGTGTTGTCCCTCAGAAATTTCTCGCGACTCGACGAATCGGCAATGAAGCCGGTTGATATTCACGCGGGAATTGAGAGTACACTGTTAATTTTGCAGCACCGCTTGAAGAGTCGAGACAGCCGCCCGGAAATTGAAGTAATTAAGGATTTTGGAAAACTGCCACTTGTGGAGTGCTATGCGAGCCAACTGAATCAGGTATTTATGAATATTATTGCTAATGGAATTGATGCTATTGAAGAACGATATCACCAGTTATCGGTTCCACAATCAGAGACAAAGAGTGGACGGATTGCTATTTCCACGGGTGTAACTCCCCAGAAAACTATTAGGGTAGAAATTTCGGACAACGGTACGGGCATTCGCGATGAGATAGTTGATAGAATTTTTAACCCGTTTTTTACTACGAAAGCTGTGGGAAAAGGTACGGGGCTGGGAATGTCTATCGCGCACTCGATTGTGGTGGAAAAGCACAAGGGTAAGATTGACTGTATTTCATCCATAGGATGCGGAACGACTTTTAAGATTGAGATTCCGCTTGACTAAGTGCATGAATAGTAGGGTGCGTCAGTCGATTTTAGATTTTAGATTTTAGATTTTAGATTTTAGAATTAACTCCACAGTGGTAGAGGGCGTCAGTCGATTTTAGATTTTCAGGCGCGGGCGTCGAGTCATAAGCTGAGGCACCCTACAAGTATTAGCAGTTCCTGATTTTCAGGCGTGGCATTTGGGGTCATAAGGTGACGGACCCTACAAGTTAACGACTAAAATAGATTGAAGCTGCTAAGGAAGCGGTGCTGCATCAAACCTTTAATTGTATAAAAATTGACATGATGGGATTTATCCTGGAAGCGCTGCAAGCAATGGGACACAATGTCCGGTGGATGTCTTGGAATTTGTTTTTGGCTTTAGTACCGCTGGGCCTGAGTTTTTGGCTGTTCCGCAAACCTCGATCGCCCTGGCTGCTGTGGGGTACGGCCTTTCTCCTGGGCGCTACTTTTTTGCCCAGTACGCGCCATGTTTTGGCTTATCTGAAGCACATTGTGCAAGATGTGGGCAAAACTTACGTTTTGGGCGCGATCGCCATTACACTCGCATTGATGGCTGTAGACATCTGGGTACTCCGGCAGCGCGGAGTTCGCTCTCTCCGGTGGTGGGGCGGTTTTTTCTGGTTTATCGCATTTTTGCCTAATGCGCCCTACGTTTTAACTGATATCATTCACCTCATCCGTCAGATTAAAGAGGGGAACTCGGTGTGGATTGTGACTCTAGCTTTGATCCCGCAGTATCTGGCATTTATGCTGGCCGGGTTTGGAGCTTACGTGCTGTCCGTGATGAATTTAGGTTACTATTTAAAGCAACAGGGTTGGAGTAAATTTATCCTGGCAACGGAGATAACTATACACGCACTTTCGGCGATCGGCATTTACTTAGGGCGATTTATCCGCTTCAACACTTGGGACATTCTGACTAACCCCGATGCGCTAGTTAACACCGTAATGAACGATTTGATAGGCAAGCGTCCGGTCTTAGTCATGGCGGTAACTTTTGTAGTAATTGCTGTTTTGTACTGGCTAATGAAACAAGTAATTTTAGGAATTAGCCAACGATTTTACAGCAGTAAATTGCAGTCCGACTTGGCCGGCGATAGCGCAACTTCTTCCAGCTAGAGCAATTTGAGATTTGAGATTAAATAATTGATTCAACAGATGAATCTAAAAGCTTGAAGTAACTTCCTAAGCTTTTTCTGTCAACCAGTGAACTCGGAAAACAAGTTTCCGTCTGTGGGTGAGACAAAATTTTCGCGAAAGTCCGAAATAAATTACTGCTGCATTTTGTCACCAGGCTTGATATGTTAGAACAGTCAAAGTAGTTTTGTAAACAGCAAAGATGAATCGATTTGACCGTCAGTTGTGGCAGAGATTTATTGCGATCGCTCAACCTTACTTTTATCCTTTAGAGCCGGGAGGTGGCAGAATCTTTTTAGGATTAGTAGTGCTGTTGTTGATATTTCTGTTCGCTGCGATGTTTGTGGCTGTCAGTGTTATTAGTTTAGTTGCTCAAGTCTTTTTTCCAGAGGCTTTTAACGGGGTTGCGGCCGGCTTAGCTACTTTAATCAAAGAAATTATCTACTCGCCGACAATTGCGATCGTTGGTTTAATGCTAATCCTCCCGCTGGCTGCTTTTGTCTTTTTTAGAAGCAAGCTGATACCGCGCTGGAAGCAGTGGATAATGTTAGCTCTGCTGCTATTTTTGTCGCTGTCTGTTAGCGGAATTAACGTAGTCATTAGCTATATTAGTAATTTTTTCACTACAGCGCTGGCTGAAAAAGATCAAATTACTTTTTGGCGGTTTATGTGGGTTTATGCTGGAGTTTTTATTATCGGTACCCCGATAGTTGTTATTTACGGGTATACCCAAGATAAACTGGGATTGTACTGGCGAGAGTGGATGACTGATAGTTTCCTAGGTAGTTATTTGCAAAATCGCGCTTATTACGAAATCAATTCTCAGAAGGAAATCGACAATCCCGACCAGCGGATTGCGGAAGATATCAAATCTTTCACTAGCACAAGTTTAGAGTTTTTGCTGCTGATATTGGGAGCAGTTATTGATATTATTTCTTTTACAGGGATTCTCTGGTCTATTTCCAAAGCTCTTTCGCTCGGACTAATTATTTATGCTGTCTTTGGCACGACAGTCATGGTAATTTTTGGCAAAAGGTTGATATTTTTGTACTTCAATCAGCTCTCCAAAGAGGCTGACTTTCGCTATGGATTGGTTCACATTCGGGACAATGCAGAATCAATTGCTTTTTACCGGGGAGAAGCACAGGAATCTATTCAGGTAAAACACCGCTTTTTACAAGCTGTTCGGAACTTTAATTTGCTAATTGGTTGGCAGCGAAATCTGGGATATTTTAGAGTTGGCTATAGATATGCAACTTATATTATCCCTTCTTTATTCCTGGCTTCTATCTACTTTGCAGGTGAGATCCGATACGGTGATATTACTCAAGCTGAATTTGCTTTTCGTCAGGTTTCCGATGCCTTTTCTTTGGTTGTATATAGGATTGAAAGCTTGAGTTTGTTTGCAGCGGGAATTAATCGTTTAGCCACGTTTAACGACTCTATAAAAAATCAAAAAACTGCTGTACAACTAGACTTCAGAACAATCGATACAGTTATAAGTTCGCAATTGACACTGGAACACGTTACTTTAGATACTCCCAAGCATCAAAAGACTTTGATTAGCGATTTGTCGGTAGCAGTGCAGCCCGGTGAAGGACTGTTAATTGTCGGCCAAAGCGGTGCTGGGAAGAGTTCTTTGCTGCGGGCAATTGCGGGTTTGTGGGAATCGGGAACGGGCCGTTTGGCGCGGCCGGAATTGGGGGAAATGCTGTTTTTGCCGCAGCGTCCTTATATGATTTTGGGTAGTTTGCGATCGCAACTTCTGTATCCCAACACCAGCAGCGAGGTTGATGAGGAAAAATTGCGTCGCGTTTTGGCATCAGTAAACTTAGCAGATTTGCCGGAAAGATTGGGCGGCTTTGATGCGGATTTAGATTGGGGTGAGATTTTGTCGCTGGGAGAACAGCAGCGTTTAGCTTTTGCTAGATTGTTATTGACGGAACCGCGATATACTATTTTGGATGAGGCGACAAGTGCTTTGGATTTGAAGAACGAGCAACATTTATACGAGCAGTTGCAAGCCACTAAAACTACTTTTGTGAGTGTCGGTCACAGAATGAGTTTGTTGCAATATCACCAGCAGGTTTTGGAACTTTTGGGCGATGGGGGTTGGCGACTGGTTTCGACGGAAGAATACCGCGCTAGTACGAAGGTTTTTAGCTGATACAGCACTGCTTTCAGGGATTGTACATTTATCCGGTTGTGTGTGCGCGGTGGGTGGAGGTGCGGTTGAAGATTTATAGTTGGCTTCTACAGAGGAATCGCCGCGGCTCCACCAACCCTATAATAGGTTCTACTAAAGTTGTATTCTTTTTTTGAAGTGGTATCACGATCGATAATTGGTATAAATATCTAAAACTGCCCAAACAAAAAGCAAGCTGAACTTTGGCGGATTCGATTTAATTGCTCGCCCGCGAGAACTCACAGAATATAATGGAAGATAGATTTTTAGTATAGGCGAGATTCTTACCTTGACTACTCCGATTCCTCAAAGCTTTGTGCAAACGATCGCTAAGGAGCGCGGCGTCACAGATGCCGAGTTAGAAACAGTCTTTATGGCTCTCGACGGTCAATCTACGGCGACAATTGCAACCAAGCTTGGCATTAGCGACATCGCGGTTCGCAAAAGACTCGGCGAAGTTTACAAAAAGTTTCATATCGGGGGGAACGGCCCTGGAAAGCTTTCGGAATTGAGGCATCAGTTGCTGTTTTCATACCACACCGATCAGGGAACGAGCGATTTTAGTCGAGGTAAAGGCTCTCTATTGAAGATGGCGATTGGACACCGACAGGAAGATTGGGGCCAAGCACCGGATGTTTCGGTTTTTTACGGACGGACTGAAGAATTAACTACTTTAAAGCAGTGGATTGTATCAGATAATTGTCGGCTGGTAGCGCTGCTGGGTTTGGCTGGTAGCGGCAAAACAACTCTGTCAGTGCAGTTGGCAAAACAGGTACAGAATGAGTTTGATTTTGTGATTTGGCGATCCCTGCGATCGACACCAGCACCATCCGACTTCCTAGGAAGCTTAATTCAACTTTTTTCTAACCAACAAAAACCCGATGTGCCGTTAGCCGAGCCCTCGAAGAGGATCGACCTCAACAGCAAAATTTCGCGATTGGTCGAGTATCTGCGGAAACACCGCTGTCTGGTAATTTTAGACGATTTTGAAGCGGTTCTCAGACCCGAAGAATTAGCGGGACACTACCGGGAAGGCTACGAAGGATATCGAGATCTAATCGTGCGGCTGTGTGAGGTCAATCACAATAGCTGTTTACTGCTAGTTAGTTCGGAAGAACCTACAGAACTGGCTTTGCTGGCGGGAGAAAAAGTGCGGTCTTTAAAACCTGCTATTTCCGAGGAAATAGCCCGGGAAATTTTCCAAGAAAAAGGTTTGTTGCCTCAAGATCGAGAGTTGGAAATCTTGTTATCTCGGTACGGAGGCAATCTGTTAGCATTAAAGATTGTAGCGACAACAATTAATGAGTTTTTCGAGGGGAATGTTTTCAAGCTTTTGGAAGCAACGGCTTTATTTATTGAAGAACATATCAGCAATTTGTTGGCGCAGCAGTTCGATAGAATATCGAGCTCAGAACAAGATATTGCCTACTGGATTGCTATTGCTCAAACCCCGATTTCCCTGCCAACTTTACGAGAGCAGATGTTCGTCAATTCATCGTTTTCAGATTTGCTGAAAAATCTCGATTCTCTGGGTCGTCGCTCGCTGATTGACAAAATCAGTGAGGGCGGGGAAACTTTTTTTATGCTTCAGCCTTTGATCGTGCAATATGTTACCGACAGATTAGTGGAGCAGATTCGAGCAGAGGTTTTGGAGACAGTTAAGACGCAAGGAAGAGAAAGAATGCGGCTGTTGAAAACTCACAACTTGAGCATCAACATTGCTAAACGGAAAGGCGATAAAGGCAAACCAAGTAGCTCTATTTTAGCATTAGTAAAAAATCGGTTGCAAGTTTTGTTTGTGAAGACGACAGGCTCTGAAGAACCGCTAAAGATCTTGAATAAAGTTGTCTCGGATCTGGAGGATGAATCGATTCTTGAGGTGGGATATGCTAGGCAGAATCTGGCACAGATTATTTCAGAAATTCAGCGATAAGAAAAAAGCGATCGCCCTTTGACAAAAGCGATCGCCCAATTTTCAACAAAAACAGAATTCGATAAAATTATTTGACAATGCCAAAAACCGATGCAGATTCAGACCGTGTAATTTTGTCCAAAGCAGGCGATTTTTGAGCTTGGGCAATCTTGGGAACCAAAAGTTGATTCGCATAAATCCGAGGATTTTGTTGAGCGATTTGGATGTAAGATTGGCGGACTTCTGCGTTGACTGCGACAGTCTTGGCATCGTAGACTTGCATCGCCATGTTGGGATAAAAACCAATGCCGACAATCGGTATCAAAAAGCAAAATGCGATCGCCACTTCCCGAGGTTTAGCATCAATAAACGGTGCATCACCCGGCAAAACGCAACTATTACCAAAACAAACCGCTTCATCCAGATTGTTTCTCTGATTCTGCAAATTTAGATCCTCAAGGTCGCAAGCCGCTAGTGTCCCACAGTTATAAAATAACTGTCGCAGCATTGAGAGCAAATAAATCGGCGTCAAAATCAGTCCTACGGCAGCCAGGAACACTGTCACCGCGCGGAAAGAACTGCTGTACATATCGCTAGTTGCGACGCCCACAAACACTGAGAGTTCGCTAGCAAAACCGCTCATGCCGGGGAGTGCCAAGGATGCCATCGCGCCTGCGGTAAACAAGGCAAACACTTTCGGCATGACTTTTCCAATCTCGCCCATCTCGTCCATGATCATTGTATGGGTGCGATCGTAAGTAACGCCAGCCAGGAAAAACAATACTGAGGCGATTAAACCGTGGGAAATCATTTGCAACAGCGCCCCGTTGATTCCCAAATCCGTGAAGGAAGCAATACCCAACAACACGAATCCCATGTGAGAAATCGACGAATTCGCTAAGCGGCGCTTCATGTTCGATTGGCCGAAGGAATTCAGCGCCCCGTAGATAATATTGACCACGCCGAGCACCGCCATAATCGGTGCAAAGTAAACGTGTGCTTGGGGAAGAAGTTCCAAGTTCAGCCGAATCAGCCCGTATCCGCCCATTTTCAGCAATACGCCGGCCAGAATCATCGACACGGGAGAAGATGCTTCACCGTGGGCATCAGGTAGCCAAGTGTGGAAGGGGAAAATCGCCAGTTTCACACCGAAGGCAATCAGCAATCCCGCATAAAGCAGTAATTCTAAACCCAGTGGATAGTCCTTCAAGCCAAGTTCTACCATGTCGAAGGTGGGGGTGCCTCCGCCGTAGAATGCCATTGCTAAGGCAGCTATTAAAATAAAGATGGAAGCGCCTGCGGTATAAATCAAGAATTTTGTAGCTGCGTACCGGCGGTTTTGTCCGCCCCAAATCGAGATGAGGAGGTACACCGGAATTAGTTCTAGTTCCCAGACAATGAACAGCAGCATGATGTCTTGGGCGACGAACACTCCTATTTGTGCCGAGTACATCACCAGCATCAGGAAATAGAAGAGTCTCGGCTTGCGATCGACTTCCCAGGCTGCAAAGATTGATAGTGTCGTCACCAATCCCGCCAACAATACCAACGGAACTGACAGTCCGTCCACCGACACAGACCAGTTGAGGCCTAAAGAAGGTATCCAGGAATATTGCTCTACGATTTGGAAAGTAGAGATGCTTGGATCGTAATGAGTCCAAAACACCCAGCACATTAATACAAAATCTGCAATACCTACGCCTAGGGCATACCAGCGAATGGTTTTGCCGTCTGTATCCGGCAGGAAAGGGATGGCGAGGGAAGCTAGGAGGGGTAGGATGACAATTGCGGTCAGCCAAGGAAATTGATCCGCTACCATAGTGAGAATAAATACTTAGTTGGAAGTTACCAAAATTATAATACTAAATTTAATTAAAACTTAAGATTTATTCATAAATATTTTTTATATCGAGACAAATGCGGATAATAGTATCACGAATTGCTACAAACGTCAATTGATTTTCGATTTTTTATTTTTGATTTTCGATTCCGGACTTAGGGACAAAAAAATATAGCGTTTTGTAGGCACAATCTGCCTGTGGTTGCGCCTATTCTGGTAGAGGGTTGGATAAGTTCTGTGTATTAAGGGCGATCGCAAATTAGCTTTCAATCAGCCTTCAATCTGGCTCAACTCCCAATTCGCGCAACTTAGCCGCCAATCGTTCAGCCCTTTGCTTTTCTTGTTCAGCCCTTTGGCTTTCCTGGTCAGCCCTTTGTCTTTCTTGCTCAGCCCTTTGGCTTTCCTGGTCAGCCGTTTGCCTTTCTTGCTCAGCTTGTTCTGAACTCCACAGCAACAAATTACCTAAATTATCCCACCAGCGCAGCCAGTTCATAATTTGTCCCAACCTTTCCCCGGACCAAATCCCCAGATATAGTTCCAGTTGTGGAATCCACACCCGCCCCTGCTCATTGGCTGAATGTAAAACATACCGCCCATCTTGCAAATAGCGCACTTCTAAAATACCTTCGTAGGGGTCATAAGTGACATAAGTAGGTACTTGAAGAATCTGTTCGTAAAAGTGGAGTTTTCCATAGGGCGGAGTTGATCTGACCGATAGTTCTCCTCCCTCTGCTTCCGAGAGAAACTCCATCACATCGCCACATTAGCACCTTCAGTATTAGGAGTATAACTACCGCGAATTACCCCCTCTCCTAGAAGGCACTTGTGGCACATAAAACCAGTCTGGAGCTTTGACAACAATCTTTTTATTGACTGTGGCGACTAACCCCAAATTAGAGGCAATCAGCATTTCTGGCTGGATACATCCTGCGGCTCCCAGTGCATCGGTGAGAGCAGCGGCGAGAGAAGGTTGTTGAATATTTTCCACCGGATCGTCGGGTAATACGAAGTTAGCTGGTAGGGGTTCCCAGGTGACGGTTGGTTTGGCTTTGATAGACGGGGCTTCGAGTACCATTGTATTAACCCTCAACCAGAAATGTTTGTGTAAATTTATCTATATTAACTCAACTTGCTAGTTATTGTAAAAACCAAGAAGGTTGAAAACTGATGTAAATATTCAGAGCGATCGAGATAAAGTTAAGAGTTGTTTGGCGAAAGATGCAATTAAAGAGCGATCGACTAATTGCGATCGCCATTTTTCCGGTATTCCCCCCTCCCCGTAAAAAGCCCCCGCCAATTGTCCGTAAACCGCACCAGTAGTATCCGCATCGTCGCCCAAATTCACAGCCAACAAACAGCCTTCCGCAAAAGAAGAACTGTTGTAAAACGCCCAAAGTGCAGCCTCCAAAGACTTGACAACATAACCCGTACCTTTAATTTCAGGAGGTTGTCGCAGTTTAAAAGAACCCGCCGCAATCTCATTAATCTCTGCCACCAGGGGATTTGCTGCCCAATATTCCGAAATCGGACAATATCTTTCCGAAAGCAACACATCTTTAGCAACTCCATTCACAGCCCCCGCAATTAAAGCACCAAAATAGCGGCAAGCATCCACACAAGTAGCAGCACCGTGAGTAGTTCTCGAACTTTGTCCAGATTTTTCTATGACTTCCAAAGGATTTTTAGCATAAAACAAAGGCACGGGAGCCAAGCGCATAATCGAACCATTGCCAGCAGTCCAAGCATCCGTAGAACCGCAATAAGGTTTGTTTGTATCTTCAAACTGCCAAAGTGCTTGTTGCACCGTATTGCCAATATCAAAACATTCACCCGTACTGCTCAAATGTCCGTCTCGCCACCACCGCAAATAAGTTTCTAACTGATGGACAGGATCGAAACCTTGTTTCTCAATCAAACTTTCAGCCAAACAAAGCGCCATCGAAGTATCATCAGTCCACTCGCCCGGTTGCAATCGAAACGGGCCGCCGCCAACCATATCGTTAATAGGCACAAACGTTCCTGGGCGACAGAACTCTAAAGTTGTTCCCAAAGCATCACCAACTGCTAAACCTAGGAGACTGCCGCGATAACGTTCTATTTGTTGCATATAGTAATGGGGAATTGGTAATGGGGAATGGGGAATTGGTAATGAGTAATTCAGGATTTATGCACCTATCGAAGAAACCGGGTTTTTTACCGAATCTGCGGGTTACAACGAAGTATTTTTGTAAAAAAACCCGGTTTCTAGACCCCCATGCGTAAGTCCTATAATTGTCTAAAGTGCGCGCGGAGTGCCCGGCTAATGACTAATGACTAATGACTAATGACCAATCAAGCTAATATTGATGTTAACCTGTCCCTACCCGAACTCAGACCTGTCCATGACACCCGATGCCTCCGCCGGAGCCACTTCCGCCCCCGCCCCTCAATCAACACCCGAAGTCAGCTTGGAACTGCAAGTCCGACTCAAAACAGAAGATGGACAGCTACTGTTGCTACTCCCCCCAGAAACCAACGGCGAACCCGGAACAGCCGCGGCCTCTACTTGGACTGAACTTTGGCAGCAGCTAAAAGTCAGGCTGAACGCAGGAGAACGCTTTTGGCAGCCAAACGCAGAAGTACAATTGATGGGGAGCGATCGACTTTTAGATATCCGCCAACTGCAAGAAATCGCTGAGGCCCTCTCCGAAGTGGAACTGCAACTCAAACGAGTCCACACCAGTCGCCGCCAAACCGCCGTTGCTGCAGCTACGGCAGGCTATTGTGTAGAACAGCAGCCTCCGGTTTCTTCCCTGAATAAAGCCGCCTCGGAAAAACCGCAATCGCTGGCGGAACCTTTATATTTGCAGATGACAGTGCGATCGGGCGTAGAAATTCGCCATCCGGGCACCGTCGTACTTTTGGGAGACGTAAATCCCGGCGGCTCAGTCATCGCCGGAGGCGATATCCTAGTTTGGGGCCGTTTGCGGGGAGTCGTGCACGCCGGTGCCGGTGGCAACACCAAAAGCGTGATTATGACCTTGCAGATGGAACCGATGGTGATTAGGATTGCTAAGTATGTTGCCAGAGGCCCAGAAACCTCACCCGCTCAGTTTTTCCCGGAAGTCGCCTATGTGACGCCCCAAGGGATTCGGATCGGTAGAGCCTCTGATTTTGACAAATCGCAGTTAGTCGGGGGTAATGTTTAGTTGACAGTTGACAGTTGACAGTTGACCATTGTTATTTGTTATTTGTTATTTGTTATTTGTTATTTGTTACCAATTTTGACAAATCCCAGTTGATCGGCGGTAATGGTTAGTTGACAGTTGTTAGTTGTTACCAATAACCAATAACCAATAACCAATAACCAATAACCAATAACCAATAACCAATAACCAATAACCAATAACCAATA